>NZ_JBLVPW010000004.1:0-264128 GCF_048286715.1 Flavobacterium kochi | reverse complement strand
TTCGCATCTTACTGAAACATACTTAATCGAATTTAATTGCAAATTTTCCGAATGTCAATTTACGTTACTAATTTACGCAATATATTCACGTCGCGGGAAAAACTCATGCGGGTTTGCATGCGTTAAATCATGGTCATTTCATATTATAAATTTAGATAGTATTTAATTGCTCGCAATATTTATTCTTAAAATTAGTATAGCAAAAAGGGAGCCACTGTATGAACGTCTAAAAATGATTATAATAACAATCGTCCTAATTATACGACGAATATAATATATTGTTCCCGTTTAAAATTTGAATGGATGGAATTAAAGAAATCTAAGAAATAAATTTGTAATAATTTTTCAATCAAAACAAAGTATAACAGTCTCATTATCAGTGTTTGTTTATATATTTACGTAATAAAAATAACTTAAAAAAATAATAGTATGAGAAACATTAAAAATTTTTTAAAACCAGTTTTGATATTAGTTTTTACCGTTGCATTTTTATCTTGTAAAAATAATAAAACTGAGAAAACAGAACCTGAAGAAGCTAAAGCAATGGATACCACTTCTGCTGTTGCGGTCTTTGAACCTTTTAAAGTGATAGTGATTAAGCATAAAGTGGCTGATTATGATAAATGGAGAAAAGGATATGACGCACATGATTCTATGAGAAAGGCTTATGGTATAACACATTTTATCGTAGGAAGAGGAATTGATGATGCGAATATGATAGTGGTAATAAATAAATTTAATGATGTACAGAAAGCAAAAGATTTCAGCGCCCTTCCTGATCTTAAAGACGCAATGAAAAAAGCAGGGGTGACCGGTAAACCTGAATTTTCTTATTATGATGTAATACGGAACGATTCCACCAAAATTGACCAGAAAGATAGATTAATGGTGACGCACCGTGTAAAGGATTTTGATGCCTGGCTCAAAGTATACGATGCAGAAGGGACTGATAAGAGAATGGATGAAGGGCTTATCGATAGAGGAATGGCGCGAAGTATTGATGATCCCAATATGGTAGCTCTAGTATTCGCTATTACTGATATGAAAAAAGCAAAAGCAAGCATGACCTCAGAGGCAAAGAAGAAACTGATGATGGATGCCGGTGTAGAAGGCGCTCCACAAATGTTCTTTTATAAAATTATGGATTAATTCATAGTTTTTAAACATCTAAAGAAACCGTCAATTTTGAATAGACGGTTTTTTTATGTTCAGGCTATTAATAAAATAGTTGGTTTATGGGAAGGGAAAGAAGGAAGAGAGTCGGGAATAAATGATGTAACATTCTAATTTTTTTTCTGGTACTGTCGATCTCGACAGATTTGGCTATTCGTTTTTGATATGCTGTGCTTACTATTTAACCAGTAACAAATGGTAATTTATTCCCAAAGCCGAGCCATGTGTTGGTAAGGTAGCAGTAACTTTAACCAAAAAATAAAAAACATGAGTTTATTTGAAAAATTTGAAGAAAAAAATAACACTGCTGAAAATCCCGTAACTTCAGAATTTGAAGCTTGGGTGGGAATTTTATATTCTTGTATTTCCGCGGATAATCTAATTAAGGATTCCGAAACAGCATCATTATCAAAATTGTTATATTCTAAAGAGAAATTTAGTGGAATCGATATTGCACCTCTTTATGCAAAATCATACCATTTAAAAACGGAACTTGGGCAATTAAAATATATTGCTTTTTGTTGTGAACTAATCAAAGAAGCAGATAAAGAAACGGTATTTGCTCTTGCTTTGGAAATTTTGCTTTCTGACGGCTTACTAGGGGACGAAGAAAAAAATGTAATTGAAGTTTTGTCAGGACAACTTAAAATAGATCGTGGAATGACCAGCAAAATTATAGAAGTTATTTTCTTGAAAAATAAAGGTAACATTAAAGAGACCTAGACAACTGCTGCAAAGAGTAGGCTCTTCTTAAAAATGGCTGAATTCCAAAATCATTTTTGTTAATGGCAATTTACAACCAAAAAGAGGATTTCCACACGGTCATTCTCTTTTTCTATTTCATAACCTCTTTATATTAATTTATTACGTAATTTAGAGTATTGAAAACAGCAAGCTGCCATTCAGCGCTAATACTACCTAACGTTGTCTTTAAAAATTTGAATTATCAAAAAGAAAGTCAAAATAGCTAAGAAACACATTCACGAGAGACTACATCGGGAACCCTATTTCACGCATCCCCGATTAAAGTTTCTTCCTAATATTGTTGTGAACCTGATCAGCTTTTTACTTTCCATTGCCGTGGTGGCTACTTTACTATATTTCGTGCTGAATTATTTGGTTAAAAAGTTTTATCACTTGGATTAAAAGGTCCAGTTTAGATTTGCCTAAACTTTTAGTACAGTCTACACATAGTAACTGATTATTTTTTTAATTGCATAAGCACCGCTTCCGGGACCTTAAAAACGCTACCGTGACGGGTTCCCAAGGGAAAACTAATGGAGTCGGAAATATCCTCCCAACCATTTGTCGTTTCCTTTACAGCACCATATTTTTTCTGGGTATATTTATCGAAGTAGATAACCCAATGCCCATCTATTTTGACTGCAGTAGGTCCTTCTGCCCAGTAATCACCTGTAATGGGTTTACCGGCTCTGGTGTAGGGTCCTGTTAAATGGTCGCTATAGGCTATTTTTATGTTTTTCTGTATTGGATTTCGGGTTTCATCCTTTAAATACATAACAAAACCTTTATCTTGTTTTAAAATCGTGGCATCTATCACATTAAAACCAGGCTCATAAAGTAGTTTAGTACGTGAAAATTTTTTAAAATCTTTTGTAGTTGTATAATAAATTCTATGATTATAGCCTTTTTCCTCCTCGGATTGAGTTTCAGTAAATTTTCCATCAATGGTAGACGCCCAATAAATCATATATTTATTCTCTTTTTCATCGAAAGTGATTTCAGGTGCCCAAGTATTACGCGCTTTCTCATGAGCCATAACGGGAATAAATTCTTGTTTGGACCAATGAATTAAATCTTTTGAGGAAGCATACCCAATTCCTTTATCTGTCCAGCTTACGGTCCACACCATATGGTACATTCCATCACCTCCCTTGATAATACAAGGATCTCTCATTAATTTATCTTTCCCTACTTCGGGAGTTAAGAAAGAAGTGTCATTTTTTAAAGCCTCCCATTTATAGCCGTCTTCACTATAGGCTAAATGAAGACCATCTTCCCCATTTCCTTTAAAATAAGAAAAAAGATATCCTTCTGGTTTTTGAATAAATCCGTTTGCAGCCAACCATTTTTCGCAAGCTTTTGGCCATTCTTTATTAGTTCCTTCGGTGCCCAAACCAAAACCGTGTCCTCCTTTTTCATAGATATGCATTTCGGCTGCTATGTTATGTTCCTTTAAAGCAAGATAGTAATTGATCGTATTGGTAACAGGAACTGCTTTATCGTCGGTTGCATGTGCCAAAAATGCTTTTGGTGTATTGGAATCAACCTGTTTTTCATTGGAGTATTTCGCAATCATTTCTTTGCTGGCGCTTGTTCCCAACAGATTACTTTTTGAACCATTGTGTGTAATTCCGTCTTCCATTGAAATGACAGGGTAGATCAGAATTGAAAAATCCGGACGTGCGCTTACGTTATCTTTTGAATCATATACATTGTCGGAATAATGTGTGGATAAGGTAGCGGCCAAATGTCCTCCTGCCGAAAATCCCATAATTCCTATTTTAGCGGCATCTAAATGCCACTTACCTGCATTACGTCTGATCATTCTCACTGCTTCCTGTGCATCTTCCAATGGTCCTATTGATTTGTCTTTCATGGTTAGGTCAGTTGGTAGTCGGTATTTTAAAACAAATGCCGAAATTCCAATACTATTGAACCATTTTGCAACCCTATATCCTTCCTTATCGATGGCCAGGTGTGAATAACCACCTCCAGGGCAAATAATTACAGAAGTGCCATTAGATTTTTCTTGATCCGCTAAAAAAACAGTTAATGTTGGTTGAGAAACTTTGTTAATTCCTTTTACAACTCCTTCTGCATCCAATATTTTTTCTTCCTTATATTCAACTGCAGGAACAGATCCCGGTATTTTGTCCCATAGGGGTATTTCTTTATTCTGGGAAAAAAGGGGGGTAGTAAACCCAAAATATAAAAAAATGAATGCGAATGTAATGCTACTGCTATTGTTCATTTTGTTTTTCATAAAATTCAATTTCAACTATACGCAACTGACCTTTAGCATCTGCCGCTGTTTTATCTTTGAATAAATCTAATTCTTTAGTTGCATCGACTTCAGTAATTTTGTCAAAAGCATCTTTTTCCGAATTGATTCCTGTTAATTCAATAGTTATCCGTTGTGCTAAAACGGGTTTTAAAGCGAGTGTAATATACCCCAAACTTTGCATAGTATGGCCATTGTATACTTCTTTTCCATCAGCCAAAATCCGGATGGGATAACTTTTTGATCTCCATCCTGTAAATTTAACCACACATTCGTTTACTACGGATGGCTTATCCAGGGTATAGGTGATTCGTCCGGTACTTATCTTGCCATCATTGGTCCATTCTGTAAGTTCATTATCATCATAACTTTTATAAACAGCATCAGCGTTCGCTAGCGCATCGGCCTGTACAATAAAAACAGGATTTCTTTTTTTAGTATAGGATGCTGTTTCTGGAGTTGGTCCTTTTTTTAAATTAGACAGCAAATCTGTTCCCGGCAGTTGTTTCGAAAGTCCATTTTGAGTTGAAACTGCTTTTGTATTCAATACAATTTCTGATCCTTTTAGTCCTTCAGATTTGGCAGTAACACGTATGGCCCCGGATTTTAGAGTAGATTGTAACAGGATCCTATTTACTCCATTTTCTACCGGCAAGTTTTTAGAAAGAATATAATTATCCGGTCCCTGAGCGATTCCTCCCAACCAGATTGCATCGCCTGTTATAGAGAATTCAATTAGGGCATTGTTTGTTGGACAACGAGCTCCGTTTTTATCTACTACTTCCACATCGATCAAAGCTACGTCAGCTCCATCTGCTAACATTCCGCTGGGGTTTATGTGTTTGGATAGTTGAATTGCAAAAGGGGCTCCGGCAGTAGTTTTTAGAGCTTCGTTGAGTATCGCTCCTTTAGCATTATAACTTACTGCTTTTATAGTTCCGGGTTCCCACGGAATAGCATCAAAAGTAAATAGAAAAGAATTACTTCGCGTTCCAAAACCTTTAGACTTACCATTAACAAAAAGTTCCACTTTGTCTCCCGTTGAGACTACATATTCCTTTTTTACCGTGGCATCGGTATAATTCCAATGTCCTAAAATATGCGTTTGGTCTTTTTCTATATCTACCCAACCATCCCATATTACCTGGTGTGCCCAATAACCATCTTTCGGAATTCGCATCGCATCCACTTCACCACTAGTCCTGTAATTTTCTTCTCCTCTATGATGTGAATTTGAATCTGAAAAAATAATATTTACTCCACCTGAGCTTACTCTTTTACCGGTACCCGGACGCTCTTTATAATAATCGTTCCACCGGACTACATTTTCAATTGCATGTTGGTCTTGGTTATGATTGTAATCTTCAGCTGATTGCCCCCGATACAATGGTCCTTTACCTTCTTTATGATAGGGAGGCGAATATTCGTCCCAATATTTACGAAGTCCCTCATCTCTTGAATATTCAGTAGCCCACAGCGGTTTTTTTGCACTTTTATTAATATAGAGCATTTCACCCCCGTATTCAGCTTCTTGGCTGTCTAACATTTCACGGGAACCTATGGCTCTTCCTCCAAAAGGATCGTAGGTGTTTCGGATGCTTTTCATCTCCTGCATATGCGCTTCGCTGATTGCTTCATTTCCGCATTCGTAAAAGACAATACTAGGATTATTTCGATTGTAAATAATGGCATCTCTCATCAGGTTGACACGTTGGTTCCATTGGTCACCTTTAGCATCTTTTTCTGCATCGCCTGCCGGCATTGCCTGCATCAGCCCAACTCTGTCACAGGACTCTATATCCTGTTTCCATGGCGTAACATGCATCCATCGCACTAAATTACCATTTCCTTCCACAATTAATTGATTGCTAAAATCACTTAGCCATGCTGGAACAGACATTCCTATTGCGGGCCATTCATTACTCGTTCGCTGCGCATATCCCTTTATTTGTATAACACGGTCATTGAGTTTAACTTCCCCATTTTCAAATTGCGTTTTACGAAAACCCGTTTTGGTTTCCACCCGATCCACCACTTTTTCGTCAACTTTCAGTATTGTTTTTATAGTATACAGATAACCGTATCCCCAACTCCAAAAATGTAATGATTTTAGCTGCTGACTGGCTTTAATTATCTTTGTTTCTAACGGAGAAATCGTTGTTTTTTCTCCAGAGAATTCCGCCACCTTTTTATTTTCCATATCAAATAATTGTACTTCAAACGAAAAAGTTTTGGGAACGGTATATTCATTTTTTACCTGAGATTCAGCCGTTACTAACGCAGATTTATCCGAAATATTAATTTGTGTAGCATGAATATAGGTTCCTGTTGTTTCCAGACCTGAATACAGTGGCAGGGTCTGGTATAATTTATCGGTAATATGGAGGAAAACATTCTTGGGAATCCCTCCGTAGTTGGCATTAAAATTATTGTTATTCCATTGAAAAGTAGCTCCGGTTTTTTCTTCTTTGTAGTGCCAATCATTATCAATACGTAGTGCTACAACATTTTGAAAAGGATACGGTTTTACGAGTTCGCTAATATCCAAACCAAATGCCATGACTCCATTTTCATGCAGGCCAACCTTTGTTCCATTTACATAAATTGCGCCGCCTTGTCGAATTCCTTCAAATTCTAAAAAAATCTTTTTATTATATATACCACGAGGTAATTTGAAGTTTTTGCGGTACCAAACTATTCCTGTTGTCAGATTTTCAATTGATTTGTTAAAAGCCTCTTTTTGGTTATAAGCATGCGGAAGTGTAACGGACTCCCAATTTTTATCATTAAAAGAGCTGTTTTTTGCCTCCGTGAAATCGCCTGATTTCAATTTCCAATCTGCATTAAAATTGTATTTGTTTCTGACAAAGTTCTGTGAAAATGAAGTCGAAACAGTCAATAATGCCACCAATAAAAATGCTATTTTTTGTGTTTTAATCATTATTATAATTTCATTTTATAAATTTCTGATCCTGCCAATAGGAAACATCCCAAGCCATAATCTTCAAAATCAGGAATTTTATCATACGATACAGGCTGGCCGTCTTTTGGTTCTTTACCTGTTGATTGGAGGTATCCTAAAAAACCATTTTCATGCAATCCTTCTTTAGTCATCGCATTCCACGCTTTTTTTACGATGGGTAAATAAACATCTTTATCTAATATTCCACTATTTATTCCATATGCCATCCCATATACAAACAATGCCGTACCGGACATTTCTTTCCCTTCATAATTATTTTTATCGTGCAGGCTTACATTCCAAAAACCATCTTCACGTTGTACCAATGCCAAAGCTTTGGACATGGCTTTTAAATCGGAAACATATTGTTTCCTGTGCGGTGCATTTTCTGGAATTATGGTCAGGACCTTTGCCAGGGCAGCAATTACCCAACCGTTACCGCGACTCCAATAACAATCTTCTCCATTAGGTTCTTTGTAGGGCGGATCAAAATCGGCATCTCGCCACCACAAACCGTCTTTAGGATTAAAAAGTCCATGGTCTCCATGTTGATTTCTGGAATACATATACATTTCGTACATTTTTTCAAAATACCTGTCGTCTTTTTCCAAGACTCCCAGTTTTGCAAAAACAGGCATTCCCATTTGGATGGCGTCAATCCATGACCAATCATCCAGTTGAGGAGTATTAAGCAACATAGTAATAGTTGCTTTGGTGTTCTTCAATTTTTTAGAATCGGGTTCTAAGTTGTACAAATCGATGTAGGTTTGGGCAGCACAATAATTATCTGCATTTCTAGTGGTATTCCCACTATTAAATCCCCATTTATGAAATTCTGACCAGGAATACGCATAATTGTAATACGCTTCTTTTGGGTAAATTTCGTGTAAAGCCATCAATCCTTCGTAATATACGCCACGAGTCCAAATATTGCTGGGACGTTCCTTGTTGGTAATTATAGTTTTTCCAGTATCCGGCCATTTATCCATAAAATAACCATTTGCTAACTGCATTTGTTTTAATACCAAGCTTCTGTCAAATGTTTTTTGTGCCAGTATGGCTCCCGAAGAAATAAGGGATATAGCGAATAATAAAAGTAGCTTTTTCATTTTTTTTGGAATCGTTATTTAGTAATTAGTTGCTTCGTTTTAATGGTGTAATAGTCACTGGGCCTAACAATCCTGAAGGAGTGGGATCCCATTTAGTTGCATCAAATTTTTTATAATCTTTATCAACCATATTTATTTCATAAAATATCTTCCATTCTTCCCCTCTGATTTCCATGTCTCTTACTCTGTTGGCTCCGAGATTGGTCACTTTAACGGTCAATGTATTTTTTCCTTTTTTTAGTTTTCCCAGGTTAATGGTAAACGGAACTGACCAAACGTCTCCGATAAAAGTACCGTTGAGTCCTACTTTGGCACTTTCTCGGACATCTCCAAGATTCAAATTCCAATTGTCCGCTACTGTATTTGGGGCATCAAATTGCAGGGTATAAGTAGCTGTTCCGGAAAAGGCTTCGGCTTCGGAGCCTAATTTTGTCCAGGATTCTAAAGTTGAAATTTTGGCATTCGAAGGCAATTTTGGTCCTCCTTTATCAAAAGACAGTTCCCAATTCCCATTTAAAACAATAGGATCAGCTGTTTTTTGATAATACCTCCATTCCTGTTGCGAGGCTATAGCTTCGGTTTTAAGAATAAAAGATTGTCCTGATTCGAGGTGAAGCTTAACCAGTGTTACGTCTGATTTTTTTTGAACAATAGCATTGCCATATTCTTTGGTTAGCGGATCAAAAATTATTACTTCCTTGTTGCCAATCTGTAACGGAATAAAACCATCGATTGTTTTAGCCGTGTGATTCACTACATAGTAGATTTTTTCTCCGTCAATAGTTCTTCGGATGTATTTTAAACCGGAGTTAACCAATGATTCCGGATATACCTGAGCTGCTGCCAGTGCTTTGGAGAGGTCGGAAACGGGTCCTATGTTTTTTTTGTTCTCCTCAATTAAAGCAGCTAATTTTTTGTTCTGGTTTTCATATTCATAATAACCGGGAACAGTTGTAGGAAGTCCTTCAAAAATAATTGGTCCTCCGGCTTTTTTCAAGGCTATTAATTTTTCTAAAGTTGCCAGAGGCATCTTATCGCAGGCAGGAACAATCAGTGATTTAAAAGTTCCCCCAGGTAAAACTATTTTTCCTTCTTTAACCTGAGCCTGAGCAATAAAATTATCCGAAATAAAATCTACTCCATATCCGTTCTTCATTAGCTTTTGGGTAGTGTCATAGAAAGTAGTTCCTTTTAACCATTCTGTAAGGGAATGTATTTTAAATTGGAAAAATAAGGAGCCATCGTGGTACTTACCCCAGGTATCATAAATAGGCCAATACAATAAGGTCTCGTTATCAGATTTACCCTGTTGCAGCATCGACTGACAACTTGCAATATAAGAAAATAGGGAAGGAGCATCCTCCCAAGTGGGATCGTTTGCATTAAAATTGGCAGAGGCATAAAATTTCCAGCCCGGCCATTTTGCTCGCTCTGGCGAATAAGTGGAACCATGGAGAAATATATGATTGACTCCATTGAGAAGCAACTCTTCAGCCTCGGGCTTACATTGCGACAGTGCTATTTTGAAATGGTCTCGCAACCAGGTAAAAGTTTCTGAAGAAACCAATGGTTTTCCTGAAATATGCGCAGCCGATGACGAAAATTTAAGCATAACAGGATCGGCATCGCCTTCCCGAATGTCCTGGTTTTCTCGTCTTAAACCCGAAATGTCAAACGGCATAGAACCAAAGGTCTCACATTCTGGAATATCGGCGGAAGCATATAAATCAATCAGATTTCCAGGAGATCCATGCGCTTGAAGTCTCGTTTTAAATTTTTTGGTATGCGCCCAATTGGTCCACGGTTTGTCAAAACGGTTCAATAATAGATCGGAAAGGGTCTCCCGATAATCGCTTTTAATTCTGTTAGCTGGTTCACTATCCGTTTTGCTCAATAGTTTCGGGAGTTGTTTTTTAAGATCATACCCTCTTCTGCTTTCAAATTCTTTTAGGAATTCAGGAGTGAAATCCGTGTCGTACACTTCATAACTATCATTAAAAATGGAACGTAGCTTTCCTTCAAATCCTTGGAATGCTTTGTCAAAAGGAACGACATAGGCGTTAAGTGCTGCTTCTGAATAATGATCCAGCGTTAATCCCTTGCCTCCCGGAGCTGCGCGTTTTACCTGCTGTCCAGTTTTTCCGCTAAAAATAGCATACAAAGTATAGTCTGTTTTTTTTGCTTGCCATTTTAGCTGTGTTCCTTCCAGTTTGTCCGTCAGGTCTATATAACTGCCATCAGTACCATAACCCACAACATGCAAAAGTTGGGCAGGTACTTTTGTTTTGGTACTATCAGGTTTAATTTCCTGAATAAGTTTTGCTCCCTTTTTTACACTATATTTTTGTACGATTAATTTTGTTGCTGCATAAGGCAGGGTTACCTGAGAGCCACCGTAAGGCCATCCTGTTCCCAAAACCATGTCAACCTGCATGCCGGTACTATCCGCGATGTGAATGGTATAATTGAGCATTTCCATCCATTTTGGGGAGAGATAATCTATAAAATTAGCTTCCTCTCCTTTTACCCCATAAATAGGGGTTATTTCTACACCACCAATACCGGCCGTATGCAAATCGATAAGATTTTTTTTAAGATTTGGCTTGTCAACAGCGCTTCCCATCCACCACCAACGGGCCCATGGTTGATTTGTATTTGTTATTTTTGGCCATGGTGAAACTGCTGTTTTTTGAGCGGAAGATTCCTGATAAAAAAGAATTCCTATTATAATAAGAACATAATATTTTTTAAGTTTCATCGACATAAATTATTGTTTTGATTGATCAATTTCTACAGCATATACTTGGGAATTCCCTTCGAAATTAGCCCTAAAAATAATCCATTTTCCGTCTGGAGAAAAATGTACATTGGGTTCTAATTTGTAATAATGATTTTTCATATTCACCAGTTTTGTAGCAACAAAATGATCTCCATTAGGTACAAAGTGGTAAATCCATCGGCCATCCTTGGCATGAGCAACCTGCCCATTATCTCCACCATCACCCGCAAAGGATTTCAAATCTGGAGCAATATTATAATGAATAGACCATTCGTCGCGTTTTAAAGCATAGCGTTTTTCTTTACCATTCTCTAAATTTTTTCCGGCTAAATAAAAGGTTTCGCCTCTGGGTATTTGAAGATCAAACCAAATTGTTTTGCCGTCAGGACTAAAAAACTCATGTCCTGCAATCTCCCTTTCAACGGTTCTATTATGTATGAGTCTTTGTTTTTTTGCATCAGTGTCAATGTTCCAGATTCTGTCTACCTTATGCCAGGGACCTTCATGGCAATACATCAACAATTTGGAATCTGTAGGTGAAAATTGCTCGTGGTTTAACCAGGCGTTTTCGGAAAATAATTCTTTTAAGCCCCCGTTCGCTACATCAATTGCGATCAAAGTACGTTTCAGTTTTGCATCATATATTCTATCGAAAAAATCTTTTTTCTCAGGGTATTTTTTCATTATTTCTTGTTCTTCTTTTGAAGATATAACTCCGCCAAGCGTGGTTTCATCGGCGTTTAAGGTAGCTATTGATCCCATTTTGTCCGCTGGAAATTTAAAGACAAATGTTGTTTTGTGCGTATCTATATGTGTAGAAAAAATACTGTCCTTTATTCTGTAATACACTTTTCTTGTTTTGGTCCCTACAATTTCACCGCTTTTTTCTCCTGATTTAGTTGTTATTTGTGCGATATTCTTTGTTTTCAAATCGATAGTAAATAGTTGTGAACCATTAGAAGTACTTCCATAAAATACCATTAACCATCCCTTTTTGTCTTTGGTTCGTAAAAAAGGATTGTTATGAAAATAAAAACTTTTATTATCTCCTTTTCTGTCAATTAACTTTTCTACTTTGTGTCCTGTTTCAGAATCTATCCAAACGGTTGCCAATGAACTTTCTTTGGACGTTTCCAAAACGGGAATTGTACCCCTGTTGTGGATGCTGTCATTATAACTAATGCCACCTTGTTTTTCTTTACAGGAGAAACAAAATAGAATCACAATGGCCAGCGTTATTTTAAGAGTTTTCATTTGCTGTTTTGATAAAAATTTTAAGTAAAAATAAAACATCCCTCAGAAATACTATCCTGTTGCGTCCTGTGCTTATAAATTTGTCAAATTAGGTTCAGGTAAATCAATTCCACTTTTTCTTTTCAATAACTCCTTTAAGAGTCCTGAAAGAAATCTTCTATCCTTTTCTTTAAACTCAAAAAAATTAAAAATTGGGCAATTGTTATTCGATGCAACAGGGAGGCACAGGATACCCGTACCGATTTACCCTAGTATCTTTAAAGGGCAATCACTTTAGTAAATATTCAAAAATCTAATTTAAACCATACATTAAAATGAACCGAAGAAATTTCGTAATTGGAAATTCACTTGCCTTAATTGGTTTAGGTCTTTCATTTTCAACTAAAAGTAGTAATTTTAAAAGAGATTCCAGGCTTTCTGATTTCGAAAAGCGACTGAAGCCTGTCGGCCGGGCTTTAGAATTTGAAGATTATTACGTTTGGTGCAACAGTCCGATTGAAGGGCCTGACGGAAAAATCCATGTGTTTTTTTCTCGATGGCCGAAAGAAAAAAAGATGAGGGGCTGGATAAATAGTTCTGAAATTGCACACGCCGTAGCAGATCGACCAGAAGGGCCTTATACCTATATAAGTACTGTTTTGGCACCAAGAGGAGAAGGGTATTGGGATGCTACAACTTGTCATAACCCAAGTATTCATTCTGTGGATGGCAAATACGCCCTTTTTTTTATGGGAAATTCTAATGGGAAATTAAACACGAAACGCATCGGATTGGCTACTTCCGATTCGCTTTATGGTCCGTGGGAAAGGCCCGACAGTCCTTTGCTGCTTCCTGGGGGTGATGGTGCTTGGGATGATCATTGCACGACGAACCCTTCTTTTTTAAAACATCCAAATGGCGAATATTGGCTCTACTATAAATCATTGGATACAGAAGGCTATATACATCCAAAATTTGAGATTCGGGGAAATCGAAAATATGGATTGGCCATCTCTAATTCCCTCCAGGGGCCCTATGAAAAATACACTGGCAATCCAGTGGTCGATTTCTCTAAAAAAGGTGATAATAAGCAATGTGAAGATGCTTTCGTGTGGTATGAAGATAATAAATTCAAAATGCTGGCTAGGGATTTGGGCGTTTTTGGCATAGATGACGGGCTTTATATGGATTCTGATGATGGTAAACATTGGAATGAACCTCTAATTGCCTATCAGCCTCTGAACAAATATGTTAAACAACCAGAAGCTCCTAAGCACCTAAATCGTTATGGGAGATTGGAACGGCCTCAATTATTGTTTCAAAATGGAAAACCAAGGTATTTATTTGCGGCTTCACAAGGTGGAAAATATGAAACTTCCTCAGGATTTATTTTCAAAATAACATAAAAACGAACCCATGGTATGGTAGTTTTCTTGCTTTAATGCTTCCAAAGCTATTTTTTTTATTATTTCAAATGTGGAAATTTCAGACAAAAACTTAAAAAATTATATAATTGTCATTTTTACAATAATAAATTATTAAAAAAAACATAAAACCAAGTTAAAAACACAAGATATTGAATTGCAATCGATTGTATAAAAAATAAAATACATTTTCATAAAAAAATCATAAGGCATTGAAAATTAACAGGATAGTACAGGATAGGGTTGCCATACGGTATGAATAGTTTTGGGTAGCTGATTAATGTAAGTCGTTATGAAGCGCAAAATCAATCATTTTGATGCCCATAATGAACATGGTTTATTAATTATAACGGGCTAATTAATGTTGTTAAAGGTCCTGATATTTTTATTGGAAGTGTTTTTTTTTCTTTCTTTTTTTATGTTTATAATAATTTATTTGATTTTACTATGGTGAATTGAAAATTATTATTTAGATTTGTGTAATCGATTACATTTATTTAAAATCACTAAATGAATGCAGTTGCTACAAAAATAGTATTACGCATAGAAATTAAAATTAATTCAGTTGAGGAGGTTTTTAAAAAATCTTGAAACTGCTCTAATATAAGTCAGATTTAGATCTAAATAAACGGATTGTGCGTGTGAAGAATTATTCATTCAATGATATTGGAAAATTTTAGTGCAATAAATAAGGGACGCCTTAGCTATTTTAGAAAATAAGATGGACGAGGATATGGATAACAGGAAGGAGTACTGATGAAGTTGATAACAGGGGTAGGGTTTTACCGAAATGCCTTTTACGGTATTTTTAAAGATTAAAAAGTAGTACCGCTGTTTTGTCAGAACAATTTATTTGAATATTAACTAAACTAAATACTATTACATGAAAAACAAACTAAAAATTTTGATGAGCACCATCATATGTGTATTGTTATACACATCCGGTTATGCTCAAGAAAGAACAGTCAGCGGGGTAATTAGCGACGCCTCAAAATTCCCTATACCGGGAGTAAACGTTCTTATAAAAGGAACCCAAAAAGGAGTGAGTACCGATTTTGATGGTAAATACAGTATTTCAGTTCCATCTGGAGCTACATTAGTTTTTTCTTATATAGGTTTTAAAGCAAAAGAACAAAAAGTAGGTGAGGCAAGCTCCTATAATATTACTTTAGAGTCTGAAAGCGCAACATTAGATGAAGTTGTTGTTGTGGGTTACGGTGTAAAGAAGAAAAAAGATCTTACCGGATCTATTGTAAGTGTAGGTGCTGAGGAAATCGCTTCTAGACCTGTAACAAATGCGGTGCAAGCCATGCAAGGAAAAGCTGCCGGGGTGGATATATCATCTAACGAACGCCCTGGACAAGTAGGAAGTATTACCATTCGTGGGGCCCGCTCTATTTCGGCTTCCAACTCACCACTTTATGTGGTAGATGGAATTCCTTTAAATTCAAGACTTATTACCGATTCGGCAGGAAAAATTAGTGTTGATGCAAATTCGGGTGGAATCGATTTTTTAAACCCTAATGACATTGAAACAATTGATGTACTAAAAGACGCTTCAGCTACTGCTATTTATGGTTCTCGTGGTGCCAATGGGGTTATCATTGTAACAACCAAAAAAGGTAAAAACGGAAAATTTACTTTAAATTACGATACCTCTATTGTTACAGAAACAATACATGAGAATGCTCCAATGATGACTGCAGCACAATACATCGAATTTCGTCGTTGGGGAAGACATTACTCAAATCCAACTGCTTTCCCAAAAGGAGATGCACCAACTATAGCAAATGATAAATTAATTTTCTTGGAATCTGCTGATCCATCAGCATGGGCAAACATCCAAAAAGGATGGGCTACAGGTACATGGGATGGTTCTAAAGTGGCGACCACCGATTGGACTAGCTTTGTTACCCGTACTGGTGTTACGCAACAGCACAACGTAAGTGTTAGTGGTGGTACAGAGAAAATGAAAGCGTATGGTTCTTTTGGCTATTTGGACAATACAGGAACACTAAAAGGTCAAGGCTACAAACGCTACAATGGTACCGCCAGTATCGATATTACACCGACTAAATGGTTTTCTATGGGAGCCAATCTTAATACCAGCTATAGTATAAACGAATTCGGACAATCCAACGTGGGTAGATCCGCCACTACAAGTTCTGGAGGTATATATCAGACAGCTCGTGCTAATCTTCCATATGCAGTTCCTTATGACAGCAATGGAGTACGTATTGATAATCCAGGAGGAGATACTACTATCAGAACCGTTGTGGACGAAAACAAATACTCTCAAGACCAACGTATAACTTTACGTGCTTTTGGTAGTTTTTATGCCCAGTTAGATTTTGGTTCATTTTCTCATGCACTGAATGGTTTAAAATACCGTGTCAATTTTGGTCCGGACATTACGTCTTTCCGCGACGGGGTGTTTTTAGATGGTAGATCGGCTATTCGTTCCGGTACAAGTTTTGCCTCATTGGCAAAAGAACAATCCATTTCTTATACGCTGGACCATTTGATTTTTTACAATAAAACAGTAGGCAATCATAATTTTGGCTTGACTTTATTGCAGAGTCAAACGGAATACCACAATGAAGGAAGTGCCATGTCTGCCAATGACATTAAAAATGTTGCAAACAAATGGAATGCTTTGACTCCTGCAAATGTAACGCTTGCCAGCTATTCTTCAGGCCTGACAGATACGGGCTTATTATCTTATATGGGTAGAGTAAACTATGGCTATGCCGACAAATACTTAGTTACGGCATCCGTTCGTCAGGATAAAGCTTCCCAGTTAGCACCGGGAAACAAAGCGTCGATTTTTCCTAGTGCTTCTGTAGCATGGCGTCTGGATAGAGAGAGTTTTTTGAAAGATGTAACTTGGATTAACCAATTAAAACTAAGGGCAGGTTACGGAGAAACCGGAAATGCCGCAGTACCTGCTTACGCTACCCAACCTCCATT
The DNA here is from genome assembly GCF_048286715.1 of Flavobacterium kochi. Lineage (NCBI taxonomy): Bacteria > Pseudomonadati > Bacteroidota > Flavobacteriia > Flavobacteriales > Flavobacteriaceae > Flavobacterium > Flavobacterium kochi. The sequence goes on along the minus strand of NZ_JBLVPW010000004.1, from coordinate 247,453 downwards.
AGTGGGAATAGTGTACGCAACATCAACGGGTGTAACAAATAATACATCTTTAGGCAATTTAGAATTGGGCTGGGAGCAAACCTCACAGTACAACTATGGTGTCGATTTCTCTATGTTTAACAGCAGGGTATCAGGTGCTTTAGAATATTATACAAGTCAAACTACTGATTTATTATTAAGAAGAAGCGTTCCGACGGTTATTGGAGTTACCAACACGTATCAAAACGTAGGTGAAACAAAAGGAAATGGTGTAGAACTTACTTTGAATACTGTAAATATAAAAACAAAAGATTTTGAATGGAGTTCCAGCTTTAGTGGTTCTTTTCAAAAAAGCCGTATTGTTTCCTTACAAAATGGAAAATTTGACGATATCAACAACAACTTATTTATCGGACAATCGCAAAATGTGATTTATGGTTTTGAATCAAACGGAATTTGGAAACCAGAGGATGCTGTCGAAATGGCCAAATTCAATGCGTTTTCAGCTACACCTGTTTTTTCATTTGGAAATGCCAGACCGGTAGATCAAAACGGTGACTATAAAATTGATGCGAACAATGACCGTGTGATAATAGGTAGTGCTGATCCAAAATTTATAACAGGATTAACGAATACTTTTAATTATAAGAATATCGAATTATCTTTCTTTGTATATGGACGTATGGGATACATCTATAATACCGGAGGAGAAAACGAGGGTGCAAAAGGCAGTCAGAGAGCTATTAATTATTATAATGATAATAATATCAATGCAGAATACCAAAAACCAATCTTTTCGGCAGGTACTGGTGATTCCTTTTTCCCTATTTTGGGGTATCGTAATGGTTCGTTCTTAAAAATAAGAAACATCTCTTTAGGGTATAGCTTTACAGAAGAATTGGCAGAGCAAATTGGTGTTTCTAAAATGAGATTTTATATTCAAGCAAGCAATCCAGGTATGATTTTTTCTAAAGTTAAATGGACTGATCTGGACACACAAACAACTGCTTCTAATAGAGGATTTACTTTAGGAATGAATGTACAATTCTAAAATTAAATTTTAAATAAAAATAAATTATGAAAAATTATAAAAAACTATACATCAATTTGATGCTTGTAGCTACATTGGGTCTTAGCACCTCCTGTAACCAAGATTTCCTGGACGAAGAATTAAATACTGCCTATAGTAAAGAGTATTACACCACAGAAGCAGGAATTCAAGCTTTAGCTGTTGGAACTTACTACCAAGTATTTGCTGCAGAATTGAGTAGCGAAGTGCCTCTTACGGCAACACAATCAGGTACAGACGAATTTCATGCAGGTGGAGATCCCTCAAACTGGACATGGAATTCCTATTCTACCGGGCTCAAAGCTTTTGTAACAGTATCTAACGCTAACACCGTTGCAGCTAATACCAATTGGGATAATTTGTATATTGGAATTGGAAATGCCAATCAATTAATTGAATCAGCTACAGCAATTGTTTCAACTAATGATGCTATCAAGAAAACAGCATTAGGAGAAGGGTACTTTTTGAGAGCTTTCAATTACTTAAAACTGGTAAGCCAATATGGAGCTGTGCCCTTAAAATTAACTACCAGTTCTACTGTGGAGTTAGAATTTACCAGAGCGACTCCAGAAGAAGTCTTGAAACAAGTAATTGCAGATTTTACACAAGCGTATAGCTTATTAAGCAATGGGGGAGCACCTGCCAAAATTACTAAAGATGCTGCTGCCCATTATTTAGCAAAAGCTTATTTAGCACGTGCCAGCGAAATTAATGACAGTTGGAACTCAACTACAAAAGCAGCTGATTTGCAACAAGTAGTTACCTTGTCAGACCAAGTTATTGCTAATCATCCATTGGCAGCAAACTTTGGTGATTTATGGAATTATACCAGTGCAGATGGCGCAAATGAAAGACTACCAGAATTAATCTTGTCGGCCCAGTTCAATGCCAATGCTTTGACTACCGGAGGTAATCAACAACACTTGCATTTTCTTTCGACTTATGACCAGTTGCCTCAAATGAGACGTAACCTGGCAGGGGGAAGACCATTTAGCCGTTTGGCACCTACTTATTTTGTTTATGATGTATTTGACAAGGTAAATGATTCCCGTTTCTGGAAAAGTTTTCAAACAAAAAGCATCATCAACAATAAATCAGGAACTTATTATGTAAATGGTGATTTAGGTATTATGTACGTTATCAATAACGCGACAGACACTCGTTTTGCAAAAACTAAAAATACAGACGCTATAATCTATTCAAAAACCGGAAAAACAATTCCAAGTGTTTATGTAGCTTATGCAGCAGACAAAATTGGCTTAATGGCAGATGTAAGATTTCCATCTTTAAGCAAACATCTGGATGGTAACAGGATAGATCTAACCAGCACAAAAGGATCTCGTGACATGATATTAGCGCGTTCGGCAGAAACCTATTTGATGGCCGCTGAAGCAAAAGTGCGTTTGGCTAAATTAGGAACAGCTACTTTTGCAGATGCTCTATCTTACATTAATACAGTTCGTACACGTGCTAATTACAAATCTGGAGAAAATCGTGCTGCTTATACTGATGGTTCAGCTGCATGGACAGTTGCTGGACAAGGAACGATTCCTATTTCTTTTATTCCAGAGAACTCTTATTACGAATCTAATAACATTGCAACTACAACTGCGGCAACTAACTTAACAATCGCTAGCATTAGTGCTTTGCCTGCATCGGATCAGGCTGTAATTACAAAGCTAGGGTATTCGAGTGATTACGACCGAATGCTGTGTCTAATATTGAATGAGCGTACTAGAGAACTTTGTGGAGAATTTCATCGTTGGGAGGACTTAAGTAGAACTAAAACTTTGGTAGCTAGAGCAAAAGCTTACAATCCTGAAGCAGCGCCAAATGTTCAAGATTTTCATAACCTGCGTCCTATTCCTCAAACGTTCCTGGATGGTGTGTATGCAAGTGGAAGGCCATTGTCAGCCGCCGAAAAACAAGCAATGCAAAATCCTGGTTATTAATTAATATAAAATAAATGCTTATAAGCGCTATAGTTCAAACTATGGCGCTTTTTTTATTTACTGCATAGTCTGAAAATAAGAAAGTACAGGATGGTTTAACGCTATTCTATTTGATCTTCAGTAGTAAACAACTTTGATGTTACAGTTTAAAAATTGCTATTCCTGTTGTGACAAAAACGAGTGCAGGTTTCTATTTGCAATTAGGAAAAATTTCTTTCCTTGAAAGAAAATAAAACAATATAACTACAATTGTTCTCCCGCTATCATGACCTGTTGAAAAATTACCGATAAATTATTTTTTTATGATAAAAAATACATTTTTTTTAAAAATATATTGAAAAAATTAAATAAATAAAAAAATAAAATAATTGAAATAATATATTTTATTAATAAAACAACCAATGAATTGAACGTTAATTAGTTATCGTTTGTAAAGACTCTTTCTGAGTCAAAATATAATATTATGTTAAAAAAGTACAGGAAAGCACAGGATACTGGCCGATTCTCTTATAGATATATTTGGATTGAACTATACTAAAAATTTAATGTAATATGAAAAACAAAATTATTCTTTTGATGGGTATGATCCTGTATACTTTGATGTGTACATCAGGTTTTGCTCAGGAAAAAAATGTTACAGGGACAGTAAATGATCCTTCAAATCTTCCTATACCAGGAGTTAATGTATTTGTAAAAGGATCAAAAAAGGGAGTAATTACTGATATTGACGGTAAATACAGTATTGCTGTAGCAGCGGGAGAAACATTAGTATTTTCTTTTTTGGGTTTTAAAACAACTGAGCAAAAAATAGGCAATGCAAGTTCTTACAGGGTCTCTTTAGAATTGGATAATGCGACTTTAAATGAAGTGGTAGTAGTAGGTTATGGAACACAAAAGAAAAAACTAACAACTGGATCGCTGTCCTCCATTAAAACCGATAACTTTGTTGAGAGACCTATTTCCAGACTTGATCAGGGTATGATTGGACAGATTGCAGGGGTTAGGGTAAAACAAACTACAGGCTTGCCTGGTCAGCCCTTTAGTGTTGAAATTAGGGGTGCAGGATCTATTTCTGCAGGAAACGAGCCTTTATATGTAGTGGATGGATTTCCAATTCATACAGAGGGAGGAAATAGCTCTGGTGGATTTTCGAATGGTAGTCCACTAGACAACATGAACCCTAATGATATAGCCTCTGTGGAAGTCTTAAAGGATGCAGCAGCGGCAGCAATTTATGGGTCAAGAGCCTCAAATGGAGTAGTTTTAATTACGACCAAAAGGGGTAAAACAGGAAAAGCAAAATTCACTTTTAATACCTACTCTGGTATAAGTAAAGAAGCAAAAAGGGTGGATGTTTTAGATGGAGAACAATGGGTAACCAGAGCAAAATCATTTATCGATGACCAATGGGTAGCCTCAGGAATCGCCGGAGCATCGGCTACTCAAACCATAGATGAAAGAATTGCTATTTATAATTCAAAATTTCCAGCGACTCCTCTTATTCCGAGTAATACAAAATATACTACCTATCTGTATGATGCGAGATGGGATATACTGGGTCATCCAGGATTAGATTATATAAACTGGCAAGATAAGATATTCCGTACCGGAGAATTTAATAATTACCAATTGTCTGCCTCCGGAGCTACTGATGCTGTTAATTATTATGTATCGGCAAGTTACCAAAAGAATAAAGGATATATTATTGGGACGGATTATACCCTGTTTTCTGCAAGAGCTAATATTGATATCAAATTATCGGAAAATATTAAAGTAGGATTTAATTTGGCTCCTTCTTATTCCATAAAAGATGATCCGGGAGTGGAAGGAAAAGATAACACCCTAAATAAAGCTCTTGGTGCAACACCTGTTTTCGAAAATACAGCTAATGATGCCGGGGAAAAATATACCGTAAAATATGCATGGGGAAGCAGTACAACAAGTATGCTTAATTTATTAGAAAGACAGGGAAAGAACTCGATGTACAGAAACATTATTTCCTCTTACCTGAGCTATAAAGTCATCGATGGTTTAACGTTTAAGGGTACCATTAATTTTGACAATTCAGATAATGCAACTGAAAATTATACGCCAGGCAATAAATTAACAGATATTCGTGGAGCTTATAATACATACAGAAGACAAAATATAGTAAATGAAAACACTTTAAATTATGTTAAGTCATTTAAAGATCATAGTTTTAATGTGCTTGTTGGTCAGTCTTTTAGTTCGTACCAAATGACAAGATCCAGTCTTTCTTCTGGTGCGCTTTATAATAGTTTTTCTATTGAAACGTTACCTACCGGATCAACGGGTTCTACCAATTCAGAAAAAAACACGCTACTTTCTTATTTTGGTAGGTTGCAATATGATTATAAAGAAAAATACCTGATGTCTGTAAGTGTAAGACGAGATGGTTCCTCAAAATTTGGATTCCAACAGCGTTGGGGAGTATTTCCTTCATTATCATTAGGATGGAGAGTTAAACAAGAAGATTTTATGAAGAAGGTCGATTGGCTTGACGATTTAAAACTTAGAGCGAGTGCCGGTGTAAATGGTAGTAATAATATTGGTAATTATGCTGCATTTTCAACCCTTGCCAGCTATAACTATACATTAGGCGGAGCTATTGCTTTGGGACAGGGAGTTGGATCTATCCCTAATCCTTTATTGCATTGGGAACAGTCAAAAAGTATTGATTTCGGTGTCGATTTTTCACTTCTGAAAAACAGGGTTTCCGGAACATTTGAAGTGTATAGAAAAGAAAATAGTGATTTGCTATTGCAGGTTCCTGTACCGGCTGCATCTGGATTTACAAGTTATCTTTCTAATGTTGGAAAAGTAAGGAATCAAGGATGGGAATTTGAATTGAATACGATTAACGTTGCCGGTAAAGACTTTCAATGGAAAACATCCGCTAACATTAGTCACAACGAAAATAAAGTTTTAGCATTGGGTCCTGATCAGCAAAAAATTGAAATTGCTGCAAGTAGCCTTAGTGGTGTTCCATTTGTAAAATTAGAAGTTGGCAAACCAATGTATACCATATTTACTATAGTTCAAGATGGCGTTGTTACCCAAGCGGACATCGATAACGGTGGTACCACTATTGGAGGGAATAAACTAGTATTGGGAGATCCTAGATATGTTGATCAAAATGGAGACAAAAAGATTACTGCAGATGACCGTGTTGATGTCGGAAATCCTACTCCGAAATTTACATGGGGAATCACCAATACTTTTAAATACAAAGCGTTTGATTTAAATGTTTTAGTTCAGGGACAAAATGGAGGTACAGTATATGGCCTGATAGGAAGAAGTATTAACCGTACGGGAATGTCTGCCGGAGAAAACAACCTTGATGTTGATCCTGCGGTGCGAGGAAACTGGAGAACTTCTTTTGGTTATCAGGCGAATACAGATTGGTTGTATAAATCAGATTATCTAAGTATCAGAAGTATAACATTAGGTTATGACCTATCTGAAGCGGTAAAATCGTTGTCAAGAATTGACAAAGCAAGGCTTTACCTGAGTGCCGAAAACTGGTTCTATTGGGATAAATACAAAGTAGGTTTTAACCCCGAAGCAGTGAATACTTCAGCAGGTTCTGACAGCAGATTTCCCCTTCCTGTAGATTATGGAGGAGCTCCTTTGGCAAAATCATTAGTTTTAGGACTTAACATTAATTTTAATTAAAATAAAATGAAGAAATATATTTATATAGCAGCAAATATTTTTATGTTGTCTGTCCTGGTATCATGTGATGACGAACTTAACCAAGTGCCATTGTCTTCGGGGACAACGGAGAATTTCTACTCAACGCCAAATGATTTTATTCAGGCCAGGAATGCAGTCTATTCGTATGCCTATCATGGCGCTAACGAATACGGTTATGCGAATAGGGTATTGAATTTAAGTGAAACCAGATCCGATAATCTTTATGCAACTACTACTGCTTCCAGGGAATGGGAAGGTATCAATAGTTTTTACACTTCAATAGGCTCAAATTCCTATATAAAAGAGGCTTATGTAAGTAATTACAAGGCGATTTATATGGCGAATCAGTTACTGGAAAAATTAGTCGAAAAAGGGGATGTTATTCCTGTCACTACTGATCGGGCTGCTATGTCAGCCGAGGCTCATTTTCTTCGTGCCTTCTGTTATTTTGACCTGATAAGATGGTTTGGCCGCGTTCCTTTGATTGATAAAGTAATGAGTGCTCAGGAAGTCGCTAAAATTGGCAGAACTCCAGTTGCAGCTATTTATGATCTAATTATCGCTGACCTACAAATCGCAATAACCGACTTACCTGCTACTTATCCCACAGAATATGGAAGAGCTACTAAATATGCTGCAAAGGGAATGTTGGGATTGGTCTATATGACCCGTTCCAGCTCAACTTACGGTATCGATGGAGCTACTTTAGGATTAAATGAATGGGACAAGGCGTACCAACAACTAAACGATATAAAAACAAGTGGTTTGTATGCTTTCGGTAGCGATTACGCTGCCATATTTACAGTGGAAGGAAATGCCAACAAAGAGAACGTTTTGACCATTCCTTATACTTCTGGAAATGATGTAGGGGGGAATTTCGTGATCGAGGTCGGATATGAACCTTATTTTACCTCTATAGGTTTATCGCAGCAAGGATCTTTAGAAGCAAGGCCAATTTCAACTGGACTTATCAATTCGTTTGCCGCAAATGACAAAAGAAAAATATTTGGTATTGCAACCAGTTACACTGCTTCCGGGGTTTTATATACCCTTCCCGTTTTCAAAAAATACATTGACAAAACCAGATATGGATTGTCCCGAACGGACTGGGGAATAGATTTTATGGTACTGCGCTATACGGATATACTGATGATGATGGCTGAATGTACGCTTCATGGAGGTGGTGGTGTTCAGGCCGATGTAGATGCCATTGTTAATCAGGTGAGAACAAGAGCGGGCGTGCCTGCAACTGCAGCCAACATAAATTTAGATCAATTATTCGACGAAAGAAGAAAAGAATTCTTTTCAGAAGGGACAAGATGGTTTGATTTAATCAGATCAGGTAATGCTTTAACGATTATGAATGCTTGGAAAACTCAAGAAGATCTTTCCAATAAAATACTAACAATAGATAAAAACTCGTTGCTTTATCCAATTCCATTTCAGGAAATTTTAGCTGCTCCGGGTCTGTACGATCAAAACCCCGGATACTAATATTTTAAAAACACTGAAAATTATTTTTAAATTTATAAGCGTTATAGTGTTATGCTATAGCGCTTATTTTTATTTACAGGGTAGCACAGGATACTCTTATTGTTTAACTCCACTATCTTTAAAATCCAATCAATCTAAATAATTATGCCAATGGTTTGTTTTAAAAAGCTACTGCTGTTTTCTCTTATTTTATGTGCGAAATTGTCATTGACGGCCCAAATTAAATTGCCTGCTCTGGTTAGTGATAATATGGTTTTGCAAAGAAATACCGCTATTAATCTATGGGGATGGGCATCTCCGAATGAAAAGATAAGCATTCAAATAGAATGGCAAAATAACCTTATAGAGACAACGGCCGATTCAGATGGCAATTGGAATGTAATTGCAAAAACGCCTGAAGGCAGTGAAAAAGCCTATAGCATTATACTGGAAGGGAAAAACAAAATTACGCTTCATAATATCCTTATCGGGGAAGTTTGGCTTTGTTCCGGTCAATCCAATATGTTTTTTCCGGTGGGAAGAGAAGAAAAAACGTGGAAAACAGGCGTTCAAAATTATGAGGACGAAATTGAAAAGGCAAACTATCCTGCTATACGATTGTTTACTGTGGCACTTGACGCTGCTCAAAAACCACTGAATGATGTTAAGGGAAATTGGAAAGTATGTGCACCAAATACCGTAAATACTTTTTCGGCTGTAGGGTATTTTTTTGGAAGGAACCTGTATCAAAATTTACATATTCCTATTGGACTGATTTCCTCATCCTGGGGTGGGACTAAGGCAGAAGCTTGGACTTCTCAGCAGGTATTGGAATCCGATCCTGATTTTTCCCCTATTTTAGAACGTAATGCAACTAAAGAAAAAGCATATTATACTGATTTAGCAGTTTATTATTCCAATATTAGAAAGCAGCAGTTAGAGAAGGATACTGAATTGACTAAAACGATATTCAAAAAGCCAACAAGAGAAAGTATAAACAAAGAGCCTTTTGTGCTGTATAATGCCATGTTGTATCCATTAATAAACTTTACAATTAAAGGGGTGATCTGGTACCAGGGTGAAAGTAATGCAGAAAGGGCCTATCAGTATAGAAGTTTATTTCCGGCAATGATTAAAAATTGGAGAACCGATTGGAAACAAGGCGATTTTCCTTTTTACTATGTGCAAATTGCGCCTCACCAGGGTCAGAATGCGGAGATAAGGGAAGCACAGCTAATGGCATTGAAGACGGTAAGTAATACAGGAATGGTGGTAACAACCGATGTAGGTGACGCAAAGAATATTCACCCGATAGACAAACAAACGGTTGGGAAACGCCTCTCTTTATTGGCACGTGCTAAAACCTATAAAGAGCCTGGTTTAGTGTACTCCGGACCTATTTATAATCATATGAAAATAAACAGGCAACGCATTCAAATCTATTTTGATTACGCTGATTCCGGACTTACAAAAAAAGGAGAGCAATTAACGGAATTCGAAATTGCAGGAGAGGATCGGGTATTTTATCCGGCGGAAGCCGAAATACAAGGAAAAAATGTCGTTGTTTTTTCTTCGAAAGTAAAAAAACCAATAGCAGTCCGTTTTGCATGGAAAGCCACACCGGAGCCTAATTTATTCAATAAGGAAAACTTGCCGGCTTCGCCTTTTCGTACTCATGATTGGACTGAAAAAACGGATATTAATTTTTAATTTATTACATAATATAAAAAAATATGAATGCTATTTGCACCTTTTTTAAAATGCCATGTTTAATTGTTTTACTTCTTTGTTTTCAGTTGAATGGACAACAAAAAATTGATCGGAAACTTTTGGTTTCCAGACATAATATTGAAATTAAAGCGATAGATACACTGGCTTCGTTAAGTGTAGGAAACGGGACTTTTGCGTACACTGTTGATGTGACTGGATTGCAAACTTTTCCTGAAGTGTACCAACATGGCATTCCTTTGGGAACGCAATCGGAATGGGGTTGGGACAGCTACCCGAATACAGGAAATTATAAATTTGGGGAAACGCTGAAGGAATATGATCAGTATGGAAGAAAGGTTTCTTACGCAGTACAATTAAAGGCACCTGAAAGAATCAGTGAAGCGGTAAATTATTTCCGTGCTAATCCACATCGATTGCAACTCGGAAATTTAGGTTTGGAGTTGTATAAAAAAAATGGGGAAAGGGTTAAACCAGAAGACCTCAGGGATATAAAACAAACATTAAATTTATGGACTGGTGAAATTGAAAGCCATTTTTCAGTAGAAGGAATTCCGGTAACAGTTTGGACAGCCTGTCATCAAAATGAAGATGTTGTAGGGGCACGAATACAATCTGATTTAATTAAGAAAGGGCAATTAAAAATTCGCCTTAGATTGCCTCAGCCAACTGGGGAATGGGCAGATTTTGGTACAAAATGGAAAGATAAAATAAATTACGCAAATACTATTTCCTCTAAAAATAAGCAAGAAACCGTAATTACCCGTAAAATGGATTCTATTACCTATCATATCGGATTATCGTGGGAAGGAAATGCAAAAATAAGCGTAAAAGAGGAAAATTATTATGTTTTAACCCCTTCTAAAATGGATTCTTTTTCATTTAGCTGTGCGTTTAAAAACCAAAAAATTAAAACGATTCCATCGTTTTCTTCTGTAGAAAAAAATAGTGCCGTAGGATGGAAGGATTTTTGGCAAAGTGGTGGTGCCATAGATTTTTCCGGAAGTACTGATATTCGGGCTAGTGAATTGGAACGCAGAATTATTCTTTCGGAGTACCTCACAAAATTGCAATGTACCGGAGCTATGCCTCCTCAGGAAACGGGCCTGACCTTCAACAGCTGGTATGGCAGACCTCATTTAGAAATGCATTGGTGGCATGGTGTACATTTTGCTTTATGGGGCAGATCGGAATTATTGGAAAAAAGTTTACCCTGGTATCGCAAAGTATTTGATAAAGCAGCCAATATTGCTAAAAGACAAGGTTTTGAGGGTGTCAGATGGCAAAAAATGACAGATCCAGATGGAAATGAAGGCCCGTCTTCAATAGGCGCTTTTTTAATTTGGCAACAACCGCATTTTATAACATTTGCGGATTTAATGTACAGAGCGAATCCTACAACAGTAACCTTAGAAAAATATAAAAAAGAAGTCTTCGCCACGGCAGATTTCATGGCATCTTTTGCATACTATAATAAAGAAAAAGACAGATATGAACTGGGGCCGGGTGTAATTCCTGCGCAGGAACGCTTCAAAGCTATGGAAACATTTAATCCTACTTATGAACTAGCCTATTGGAATTGGGCACTGGGTACGGCTATAAAATGGAAAGAACAACTGCACGAAAAAGTACCTTCAAAATGGGGAGCTGTTCTGGAGAAGTTATCCGCATTACCAGTCCAGAATAATGTGTATTTAGCAACAGAAAGTGCGAAAGATTCATACACCAATCCAGAGTTCAAAACAGATCACCCTTCTGTTTTAGGAACGTACGGAATGCTTCCGGAAACCTCTTTACTGAATAAAGATATTATGAAAAATACATTTGATTTAGTCTGGAAGACGTGGTCTTGGGAAAAAACCTGGGGTTGGGATTTTCCTATGACAGCTATGGCGGCAGCACGTTTAGGAATGCCTGACAAAGCACTTGATGCATTATTTATGAAAGTACAGACCAATACTTATTTAATAAATGGTCATAATTACCAGGAAGAGCGTTTGCCTATTTATTTACCGGGGAACGGAGGTTTATTAACAGCCGTTGCAATGATGTGTGCCGGATGGGGTGGAAGTACAGGAGCAAACCCGGGATTCCCCAAAGACGGCTCTTGGAAAGTTAGATGGGAAGGACTGCAAAAGATGCCTTAAAAATCGGGCTTGAAGAGCAAATGGTTAGTATCTCAGAAAGAAGGGCTGTCTAAAATTAGCCAGCCCCTTTTTTTGCTTGTATATCCTGCCTGGCATTACAGGGTTCAAAAGTCTATAGAAACAGCCGTGTGCAAAAGCATGCATGGTCGTTGGAGAGCACTGGGGAGTAAGTTGTTCGCTACCTCGATTACCACAATCAGTTACAGTATAGCACAGGACAGTATTGAAAAAATAAATAAATAAATTTGAAATAAATACTCATTTTCTTTTCATGAAATCTACTTCCAGGCACCCCCTTAAACATTTTTTTTTAAGAACTTCAAAATATTTGCTTCTAAGCTATTTGCTTTTTCCATTAGGCGTTTACTCTCAAATAGCAAACCCGAAAACGGCAGAAAAAAAGCCCAACATTTTGGTAATCATTGCCGATGATGCAGGCTGGAATGATGTAAACTATAATGGCTCTGAAATACAGACTCCTATTATTAATTCCTTGGCAAAAAACGGAATTCAACTCAACCGATTTTATACGAGCCCAACCTGTTCGCCATCAAGAGCGTCTCTCTTAACCGGAATGCCTTCCAGTAGAATCGGAATTGTGGCACCCATCAGTGACAAAAGCAAACTAAGCTTACCCGATTCAATAATTACCCTGCCCCAAGCCTTAAAAAAAAAGAATTATGAAACGGCCTTATTCGGCAAATGGCATTTAGGACTCAATACCTCAAGCGGCCCAAATGTTTTTGGTTTTGATTATTCCTATGGATTTCTTCATGGACAAATCGATCAATATACCCACAAATACAAAAATGGAGATGCAAGTTGGTATAGAAACGGTACGTTTATTACAGAAGAAGGACATACCACCGATTTAATTACAAAAGAAATGATAGATTGGCTGGCAAACAAAAGGGATCCATCCAAAAATTTCTACATTCAGTTGGCCTATAGCGCTCCCCATTTTCCATTGCAAGAAGAAGAAAAATGGAAAGCTCCCTATTTAAAGACCATTAAAAATAGTTCCCGGAGAGATTATGCCGCAGCCATGTCTCATATGGATCACAGTATCGGATTGGTGATGGAAGCCTTAAAAAAAATGAACTTAGAAGACAATACCCTTATTGTTTTTTTGAGTGATAATGGCGCCATGGAAAACTGGAATTCTAAAAATGAATATGGAGGCGTACATGAGTCCAACCCTGTGCTGGGAAGCAATTTTCCTTTACGGGACTGGAAAACGTCCAATTATGAAGGCGCCATTAGAGTTCCTGCTATTGTATATTGGAAAAACCATCTGGCTCCAAAAAAGAATAATAACTATATAGCCATCACAGATCTTATGCCTACCTTTCTCTCCCTTTCAGGAGCCGAAATACCAAAAGCGGTTGAAGGAAAAGATATAGGACAAACCATTTTTAATTCTAAAGCAACAACACATGACATATACATCAGGGGACATATTCAGGAAAGCCTGATACGCAAACCTTGGAAAATCATTCGTAGCCGTCATGCCGATGATTCTCCGGCATTACTTGAACTTTTCAATATTGAAAAAGACCCGGAAGAAAAACAAAATGTAATTTTGGAAAATGCCATAATTGTAACTCAAATGAAAACAGCACTGGAAAATCAGTTTGCAAAAGATGACAAAAAAGTCAATGCGGGCTTACAATAAAAAAATGATTCCCATAAATATGAAACTTAAAAAATTATTTATCCTATTATTGATGCTGTTTTGCCTCCCTCTTTTTGCTCAAAATAGCCAACAGAAAGGAAGAAAAACGATTGCCGACAAACCATTATTTCGTGACCCAAATTATGATGGCGCTGCAGATCCTACTATAATTTGGAATAAAAAAGAGAAAAAATGGTTTATGTACTATACCAATCGAAGGGCCAATATTGGAGGAAACGGTGTCAGCTGGGTTCATGGAACTCCCATCGGCATTGCCGAATCATCCGATGGTGCCCATTGGAAATATAAAGCCAATTGCACCATTGATTACACTATCAAAGAGGTTACCTATTGGGCTCCGGAGGTAATTGAACATAAAGGAAAATACCATATGTACTTAACTATTGTTCCTGGTATTTTCGAAGATTGGCAACATCCCCGTTATATCGTTCACTTGACCAGTAAAAATGGGATTGACTGGAAATTCGAATCCAAATTAAACCTCGCATCGGAGCGCTGCATAGATGCCTCTGTATTTCAATTAGCCGATGGTACCTGGCGCATGTATTACAACAATGAAAATGATGGAAAATCAATTTATTATGCCGACAGCAAAGATTTGTATCATTGGGTTGACAGTGGTAAAAAGGTAATAAAAGACCGTGGCGAAGGCCCTAAAGTATTCCAATGGAAAGGCAAAAACTGGATGATCACTGATCCATGGAAAGGTCTAGGCGTTTACTCTTCAGATGATTTTATTCACTGGAATCGTCAAGAAAAAAATATTTTGCAAATTCCAGGAACGGGTGAAGATGACAAAGTGATTGGAGGTCATGCAGATGTAATTGTAAATGGTGACAAAGCGTATGTTTTCTATTTTACACATCCAGGCCGGACTCCTGAGAATAAAGGAACAGACAATTATGAAACCCGAAGAAGTACTATTCAGGTAGCCGAATTAGAATATGTTGACGGAGCACTTGTATGCCATCGCGATCTACCTGTAATTATTAACCTTATACCAACAAAAAAATGAAAAATAAAATGATTCGCAATGCTTTTAAAATGAAATTAAAACCAGGTTTTGAACAGGAGTATAAAAAAAGGCACGATGAAATATGGCCCGAATTAGAACGCTTACTTTCGGATACCGGTATTCAGGATTATACCATATTTCTGGATGAAGAAACGCTGCTACTTTTTGCAGTTCAAAAAATAAACGAAGATTTTGATATGGATTTTTTACCCCAGCATCCAATCGTAAAAAAATGGTGGGCCTATATGGCTGACATTATGGAAACCAATCCCGACAATTCCCCTGTTGCTGTGACTTTAAAAGAAGTTTTTCATTTAGATTAATATTTTTTTTAAATTTCTTCAAAAGAAAACCAACACAAAACCATGAATACTAAAAAGGCTGTTTTTTTTATAGTAATTATTTTTTTTACTTCTATCTGGATTGACGCGCAGGAAAGAGTCACCATTGAACTAACTAAAGGATGGAAATTCTCAAAAGGCAATAGCGAAAAGGCTTTCGAAAATGATTTTAATGATTCGAAATGGCAGAACGTAACTGTTCCACATGATTGGGCTATTTATGGTCCTTTTGACAAAGAAATAGACAAACAAATTACCGCCATCGAGCAAAATGGAGAAAAAGTAGCCACTGAAAAAACAGGCAGAACCGGAGCGCTCCCTTATATCGGAGAAGCCTGGTACCGAAATCAATTTTCATTGCCAAATTTTGACAAAAACAAGAAAGTGATTCTCCTTTTTGAAGGCGCTATGAGCGAGCCAAAAGTGTTCGTAAATGGTAAAAAAGTTGGAGAATGGAATTACGGCTACAATTACTTCTATTTTGATATTACAGATTTTGTCACCGCAAACGGTAAAAACAAGTTGGCCGTACACTTATCCAATCTAGGATCCTCTTCTCGCTGGTATCCGGGAGCCGGTTTGTACAGAAAAGTAAAATTGATTGTCAAAAATAAAGAGAGTATTGAGCAATGGGGAACTTTCATCACGACTCCTATGGTTACTGCTAATTTGGCTAAGGTGAATGTGAAAACAAAAGTTTCCGGCGAAAACCTCCAGATCATCACCAAGATTAAAGATGCCAATGGAAATGAAGTAGTTACAAATGAAAGTTCTACTCTTTTCGGAAAGGAATTTGAACAAAACCTGGCAGTGAAAAATCCGCAGTTATGGAGTCCGGAAACACCATATCTCTATACAGCCACGTCCCGATTATATGCTGGCGATGTGTTAAAAGATGAATTAATTACAAAGTTTGGCATTCGGGAAATTAAGTATGAAGCGAACAAGGGTTTTAGTTTAAATGGCGAAGTTCGCAAGTTCAAAGGGGTTTGTTTGCATCATGATTTGGGACCTATAGGCACCGCAATAAATAAAGCGGCTTTGCGCAGACAATTGCGCATTCTTAAAGACATGGGTTGTAACGCCATCCGCAGCTCACACAATATGCCATCAATGGAACAGCTGGAGTTGTGTGACGAAATGGGATTTATGTTTTTAGCCGAAAGTTTTGATGAATGGGTCAAGCCAAAAGTTGAAAATGGCTACCATCGTTTCTTTGAAACCGATGCTGAAAAAGACATTGTAAATTTGATTCATGCAACCCGCAATCATCCTTCAATAGTGATGTGGAGTTCTGGAAATGAAGTGCCTGATCAATGGGGTACTGAGGGTGTGAAACGAGCGAAATGGTTGCAGGATTTATTTCATCGTGAAGACCCTACAAGACCGGTAACCGTTGGAATGGATCAGGTAAAAGCTACTATGGCATCAGGATTTGGGGCATTATTAGATGTTCCGGGACTTAATTATCGGGTTCATTTGTATGAAGAGGCTTTTGAGAAATTTCCGCAAGGTTTTATTTTAGGATCTGAAACGGCATCAACAGTAAGTTCACGCGGCGTATATAAATTTCCTGTCGTGAAGGCGCAATCCAAACAATACAGCGATTTTCAAAGTTCTTCCTATGATTTAGAATATTGTAGTTGGTCTAATTTACCCGATGATGATTTTATTTTACAAGATGACAAGCCTTGGGTAATTGGAGAGTTTGTATGGACCGGTTTCGATTATTTGGGAGAACCTACACCTTATGACGAAATGTGGCCTTCTCGAAGTTCCTATTTTGGAATTAATGATTTGGCAGGTCTACCGAAAGACAGATTCTACCTGTACCGAAGCCGTTGGAATACCAATGACAAAACATTACATATTTTGCCACATTGGAATTGGGAGGGGAGAGAAGGGCAAACAACACCAGTATTTGTGTACACAAATTACGATAGTGCTGAACTTTTTGTGAATGGAAAAAGCATGGGAATTCAGAAAAAAAACAATGCAACGGTACAAAACCGATACCGGTTAATGTGGATGGATGTAAAATACGAGCCGGGCACAATTAAAGTTATTGCTTTCGATAAACAGGGAAATCCTGTAGCAGAAAAAGAAACACATACAGCCGGTACCCCTTATAAAATACTGGTGGAACCGGATGTGACGACTTTAAAGGCAAATGGTGAAGACTTAGCTTTTGTAACTGTTTCTGTAGTCGATAAAGAGGGAAATCCCTGTCCAACAGCTACACAACAGTTGCATTTTAGTGTGACAGGTAACGGAACGTATCGTGCAGCTTGCAATGGAGACGCTACCTCCTTAGAATTATTTCATTTGCCAAGCATGAAATTATTCAGTGGTAAATTGGTTGTTTTGGTTCAATCGACTTCAGAACCAGGTGAAATAGAATTAAAAGTTACGGGTAAAGGACTGAAAATTGCAAAAGTGACTTTAAAATCTAACTGATTTCCAGTGCGTTATTTTTTTTTAAAGTATATTTCATTAGAAATAAATGCAAAGAAATCATACTATTACAGTATGGCACAGGACAGTATAATTATTTTTATTAAATACATTTGAAATCAATCGAAAGATTTGGAATAAAGAACAAAATACTATGAATAAGAGCTTTAACTGCGCCTTTTTATTATTGGTTTTAATAAATTTCGGAATTCTGTCGGTAAAAGCTCAGAAAGCCACAACCGTTATTGATGTTACAAAGTACGGCGCCATAGGTGACGGAAAAGCTTTAGATACAAAAGCAATACAAAAAGCAATTGACGCCGCTGCAAAATTAGGGAATGGAACCAGAGTTTTAGTGCCTGCGAATCACCAGTACCTTATTAGTACCATCATTTTAAAAAGTAACATCGAATTTCATTTACAAGGGAATGCCCAGCTTTTGGTAAGCACTAAAAAAGAAGATTATTCGGTTGAAGGCTCTATAATAGCGAATGATGTTAAAAATCTAAAAATATCAGGAACTGGAAGTATTAATGGACGCGCCTTAGAGTTTATGTCGCATTACGATACTACTAAGGAAATTTGGATGCCAAAAGACTGGAGGCCTAAATTATTTATTCTTACTAAATGTAAAGATTTAGAAATAACGGAGATCACAATTGAAAAAGCACCTTCCTGGAGTCTGCACATGCTGGGTTGTGAAAATGTTTTAATCGATGGTGTAAAAATCAAGAATAATCTTGACGTACCTAATTGCGATGGCATAGATCCGGATCATTGCAGAAATGTTGAAATACGTAGCTGCGAAATAAGTTGTGGAGATGATGCAATAGTGGTAAAAGCGACGCAACAGGAAATTGATTATGGTCCGTCTGCCAATATTTGGGTGCACGATTGTTCGATTGAAACCCAAGACTCCGGACTCAAGATCGGAACAGAAACGACCCAAGATATCTACAATATTGTTTTTGAGCGATGTGAGATTAAAACCAGCTGTCGTGGATTGACAATCCAGCTTCGCGATGAAGGGGATGTGTATAATATCGTTTTTAAAGATATAAACTTTACCTCCAGGTACCATTCTGATCCATGGTGGGGACGGGGAGAGGCAATTTCATTGACGGCTATACCGCGTACTGCCGAGACCAAAATTGGGAAAATTCATACTGTTTTAATTAAAAATGTAAAAGGAATAGCTGAAAACAGTATTCGTATCAATGGCACAAAGGAAAGTCGAATCAGTACTGTTCGCCTTGATAATGTCAACGTAACCTTGAACAGATGGACAAAATATCCCGGTAATCTCTTTGATAATAGGCCTACAAAAGCGTATGATGGTATCGAAGCACATGATACTCCGGGAATTTTTATTCGATACAGCGATGGTGTGGTAGTAGAAAACTGCAGCATCGGTTGGGGAAATTCGATTCCTGCTTATTTTACTAATGCCATTCAGGCTACTAATGCCTCAGGAATAGAACTGATTAATTTCAAAGGAGCATCCGCTAATCCTGCAAAATATAAGGACGTAGATATTTCCAATCACTAATCAATTGTAATGGAATAATGATTTTTGAATTAAAAAATAGGTATTGGATGAGGCTGCACAAAAAGAAATTTTTGTCTGTGGTGCTATTGCTGTTTTTTTGCGTTCAGGTTGGGTCACAGGAAAATCGGAATTTCAAAATTTTTCAGTTTCCTGCCAACAAAATTCCTATGATTGACGGCAATTCCGAAGATTGGAAAATAGTCCCTGACAGTTATGCTGTTGGAATGGAATCGCTATGGGATGACAGTGGAAAACAGAAGAAAGCCGATCCTAAAAATCTAGCTATCAGCGTTAAAGTAGGTTGGGTAAAAGGATTGAACCGTTTGTATTTTTTATACGAAGGATATGATGATTATTGGGACTTTTCGTTAACGGGTTTGCATAACGATATATTTGAAGTCATTGTAGATGCCGATCAATCCGGTGGTCCATTTATTGATCGGTTTCATCCCAATAAAAATTTAAAAATGATGGATGCCTATTTTTCATTTCACGGAGTTCACGCGCAAAACTATCATGTTTTTACTCCAGCGGAGGGTAAAGATTGGGCCTTAGTTTGGGGGAGTCAGCCCTGGATTAAAGAACTGCCATATGCGAATGCTTCCAGTAAATACAATTTTAAGCCAGGGGAATCGGGAAAACTGACATTGGAGTTTTGGATAACTCCTTTTGATTATGCTGGAAACGATCCCAAAAGAGCTATTGAATCAATCTTAGAAGAAAGTAAAAATATTGGACTTTGCTGGGCAATTATTGATTATGACGATGTCAGTAAAGAAAACAATAACGGATTTTGGAATTTATCAAAAGAGCATACAATGTACGGAAATGCGAGCTATAGTTTGCCTTTTAAATTAATGCCTTTGGAAGAGCGGTTCAGAAAAATAATGGCTGCTAAATGGTCTTTTAATGTGGTTGACATGGAGCGACGGATGGTTGCTTTTATTGATCAATCTGAAGGAGAAATTACATTGTGGAAATGGGATTTTGGGGATGGAACGACTTCATCAGAGCAAAACCCAATACATCAATATAAAGAGGCTGGAAAATACATAGTTGTTTTAGATATTGAAGGCCCTAAAGGGAAATCCAGACTGTCAAAAGTTTGGGATGTCGCAGTAAAATGATTTTTAATACGATTAATATTTTATAGAGAAATGAAAAATAAACGAATGATTTATTTACCGATAGCTTTGATAGCATTGGTATTTGTAAGTTGTAAAGCATATAAAATAGGAACTGGTACAGAAATAGTATTAACCAATAATTCTAATTTGGAATTAACGGACAAACCAATTTCGATAGCAAGAACCCTGTTGCCTGTTAAGGAAGGTTTATTTAATTATCCCGTGTTAATTTATAAAAATGACACCATCCCTTCACAACTGAATGATCTGGATGGAGACGGAAAGTGGGATGAACTGTTTTTAGTGGCCAATTTTTCAGCCAAAGAAAAGAAAGAGGCACAACTTGTATGGGTGAAAGAAGCTCCTAAATTTACCATCAGAACCAGCGTGCGATTTGGGAAAAGAGAAACTGTAAATGAACCTTTACAACCCGCAACGGAAGAAACCGTAAATGCAAATCAAGTCTATAAAAAATTAGGTTTTCAAAAATACCAAACCGATGGTCCTTCATGGGAAAATGATAAAGCAGGATTTAGACATTATCTTGACGGTAGAAATTCAAAAGATGTTTTTGGAAAAAAAATACCTGCCATTACTCCAGAAAATGTTGGAATTAATAGTGCCGGAGCTGTTGAAGACAATTATCACGTAATGTATGATTGGGGTAGAGATATTTTTCCTGTGGGAAGTTCGGCAGGATTAGGCGGTTATGCCTTACTTATAGGCAATGAAATTAACAGACTGGGTATTCTTGGAAACGACACCCTGAATAATATTGAAAAAACCACTTTTAAAATTGTGAGTGAAGGACCTGAAAATTCTGTTTTAAACTATACATACCACAATTGGAATGCATCAGGTAATAAATACCAGGTAAAAGAAACCACTTCTATCTGGCCCGGAATGTACGGTTATAAAAATACGGTAAGTTTGGACGGACTTAAAGGCAATGAAATGCTACTGGTGGCATTATCTAATATCAACAATCAAAAACCTTTGAATGTAGTTGAAGCAGGTAATTGGGTTTGTCTTATCCAGCATGATAAGCTTACCTATAATCGCGAATGGATTCTCGGCACCGCAATACTTGTTCCCAAAGCTATTTTCAAAGGCTATATGGAAGCGCCTAAAACAGGACAATTAACGGATTCTTATCTGGCAAAACTAGCCGTGGAAAATAATAAACCAATTAGTTATTATGCCCTAGCAGGATGGGAGCTGAGCGCGGATAAGAACTTTAAGGATTCGGCCTATTTCACTAATTATGTAATCAACTTAGCAAAGCAGCTATCCACTGAAATCTCCATTAAAATAAATAATTAAAATAAAATGACTAATCTAACCTTCATTTCTAAAAATCGATAACATGAAACATTCACATGCTAAACCTATAATTTTTTTCCTTACGAGCGTACTATTTTCGGTAGTGTCCGTAAATGCTCAGGCAAATGATGTAACCGCACCACTGCATTTACTTCAACCGAAATATCCGACACCTTATGGAGCTCCTCAAAAAGACAGTATCAAAAAGGTGCTGGATAGGGTATATTCTTTTCTTGAAAAAAATACCGCTTCTAAAGTGGTGGATGCCAAAACGAATGTTGTGATTACCGATTTCAAAAAGGCCAAAGAAAAGATTGTCTTTGAACCAGGAGCATTTAGGCTTACAAGTTATGAATGGGGAGTTACTTATGCGGGGATGCTTTTGGCGTCTGAGGCCACTGGCGAAAAGTATTATGCCGATTATACCAATAAACGATTACAATTATTGGCTGACTTGGCTGAAAACTATAAACCCAAAAATGAAAACGATTCCCCAATCCATTCCTTACTTCATCCCAAAGCATTAGATGACGGCGGTGCCGTCTGTGCGGCATTTATAAAAGCAAAAAAGAGCGGCTTTAAAGGTAACACAGACCCTCTAATCAAAGACATAATCAATTATATAAGTGAAAAGGAATTTAGACTTAAAGATGGGACACTGGCGCGCAACAGACCTCAAGATAACACCCTATGGCTTGATGATATGTTTATGGGGGTTCCCGCTCTTGCGCAGATGGGTGCCTATACAGGTGATGTGAAATATTTTGATGATGCCGTAAAGCAGGTAAATCAATTTTCTGAAAGGATGTTTAACCGTGAAAAAGGTATTTATATGCACGGTTGGGTTGAATCGATGTCTGTTCATCCTCAATTTCATTGGGCTCGTGCCAATGGTTGGGCAGTGATGGCCATGGTAGAATTATTGGAAGTATTGCCAAAAAATCATCCGGGATATGCAGGCGTATTAGCGCAATTACAAGCACATATTAGCGGACTGGTAAAATACCAGGATGGTACCGGTTTCTGGCATCAACTAATTGATAAAAACGATACTTATTTAGAGACTTCTGCCACCGCGATTTACACTTACGCTATAGCCAGAGCGATAAATCGTGGGTATGTTGATAAAATGGCATTTGCCCCAGCAGTATTACTGGGATGGAATGCGGTTGCTACAAAAGTGAATAAAAAAGGTGAAGTAGAAGGAACCTGTGTTGGTACTGGTATGGGATTTGATCCTGCTTTTTATTATTACCGCCCAATAAATGTATTTGCTGCTCATGGGTATGGGCCTGTTTTATTAGCTGGAGCAGAAGTGATTTTATTGCTGAAGGATAATGAGTTTGTAGTAAACGACAGTTCAGTACAATTAAAAGTAAAAAAATAAAAACCATTGTATTAAAACTTTTGTTTTATGAAATTTAATCTAAGTATTACTATAGTATTCCTTTTAACGGCATCCTTGGCTTTTAGCCAAATTGGAACGCGGTTTCCTTCAGAAAAGAAAATAGTAACAGACCCGGTAACTGGTCAGGAATTGATTTTTTTAACCAGTAAGCAGATGGGGGATTCTAAAACGTATCCGACCCATCCGCAGTGGACTTCAGATGGAGAATGGCTGATATTTAGATCTGACAGAGTGAAAGGGGAAGCCATTGCAGTCAATGAAAAATCTGGTGTACTGGTTCAGGTTACCGAGGGCGGCTACTCAGGGACGTTATGTATGGCGCAAAAGGCTATGAAATTGTACTTTATGCGTAAAGGAGAAGAAGACAAAATGCAGATTATAGAAGTGAATCTTGCCACTGTATTTGAAGACAGTAAATCGGGAAAAATGAAACCCGTTGCTGCCTACGAACGTGTTTGCGGCACTACAAATCCAGAAATGGGAGCTTCTGGAGATATGGCATTGGATGCTGATGAAGAAAGGGCTTATTTTAGAATTGGAACTAAAGAAGCTGCAAAATATTTAGCTCCGGGGGTTGCAATCGAGAAAAATTTTGGTCCCCGTAATATGGGTGCAGGCCCAGGAGGGATAGCCAGTATGAATTTGAGAACAGGCGCGTTGAAACATGTAATATCGGTGCCTTTTCAAATTGGGCATATCCAATCGAATATCTGGAATCCGGGCGAAATTATTTTTTGCTGGGAAACAGGGGGGAAGTCGCCCCAGCGTACCTGGACCGTTATGGCGGATGGTACCGGTTTGCGTCCTTTATATCCGGAATCAGATTATGAATGGGTTACTCATGAGGTCGTAATTTCTAAAGATGAGGTGGCTATGGCTATTATGGGACATCGAAAAATTGATATTGAAAAAGAAGCAGCAATAGCCGTTACGAATAGTCAAGAGATTCGAAATCCTGAAAATCCTGGACAAGAAAGTAATTGGGGTAAATCGGGTACTCGGGAAAAACCAACAGGCCTTGCCATTGTTAATCTTAGAACCAGAGAAATGATAATTGCCGGACAAACAAAAAGCGGTAGTGGTTTATGGCACGTTCACGGATCTTCTGACGGGAAATGGGCAGTGGGGGATGATTTTTCGAGAAGTTTGTATTTAATAGATCGAAAAACAAATGAAATGATGCTGCTGACTACCGGTCATAAAGAAACAGCAGCTGACCATTTACATCCTACTTTTAACCGGGATGGAACTAAAATAGAAATACAGTCTGCAATGCTTTCCAAAGACAATCGTTCTATGAATATATGTATTGTCAATGTACCTGAACAGTGGCTGAAACGAAAAATTAAATAACTAAGTCAATAAAAAAGGCACCTTCAAAAGAATTACGTTATTCTTTACTCTTTTGAAGCTGTTTTAGTATAGTAATATACCTAAGTTATGAGGAAAATAACCCGATTAAAAATAAAAAAAAATGAAATGTTTTAAGACAAAAGACACCAAACAGTTACCATTTGCCTTCTTATTTCTGTTTTTAGCTTTAACTACAAACATTTTTTCACAAGCACGCAAAGTAACTAATTTTGATAGTGGCTGGCAATTTACAAAAGGAGAAGTCCCTGGTGCAGAAAAACCATTATTTGATGCTGCGAAATGGAGAAAACTAGATGTACCTCATGATTGGAGCATTGAAGGACCTTATGATAGAGACAACACTTCAGGCCGTGGCGGTGGCTATTTGCCAACAGGAATTGGATGGTACCGCAAAACATTTGAAATAAATAAGGCTGATGCAAAAAAAATATGTACTATCGAATTTGATGGAATCATGGCTAATAGTGAGGTATGGATAAATGGTAAATATTTAGGAAAACGTCCCTACGGTTATACCAGCTTTAATTATGACCTTACTCCCTATTTAAACTTTAACAAAGCTAATGTTATCGCAGTGAGGGCCGATAATTCAATCCAACCGGCTTCCCGTTATTACACGGGTGCAGGTATTTATCGTCACGTTCGTTTAGTTGCAGTAAACCCAACTCATTTTAAACATTGGGGGACATTTATTACAACTCCAATTGCAACAACTACTAAAGGAGTACTGAATTTAAAGGTTGAAATTGAAAACAAAGGAATCGCAGGCGATTACAAATTACAAATTGAAATTGTTGATGCTAAAGGGAAGGTAGTAAAAACTGTCGAGAGCCAAAAAAACATTTCAGCAAACGCAATTGGCTTATTTTCGCAAGACATTGAGATCATAAATCCAAAATTATGGGATATTGAAGAACCAAATTTATACACTGCAACCACTAAATTATACGCCGGAAAAACACTTATCGATAATCAAAGCATTCCATTTGGAATTAGAAAATCGGAATTTATTGCCGAATCCGGTTTTTGGTTAAATGGTAAAAATTTAAAACTAAAAGGCGTTTGTTTACATCACGATGGCGGAGCAGTTGGTTCGGCAGTACCTTTAGGCGTATGGAAAGAACGATTTAAAAAATTAAAAGAAGTTGGAGTAAATGCCATCCGTACCTCACACAATCCTGTTGCTCCCGAATTTCTTGATTTATGTGACCAAATGGGATTTGTAGTAATGGATGAAACTTTTGACACCTGGACATCCGCTAAGCATAATGGCGAAAAAGGCTATAATTTATATTTTTCGGATTGGTGGGAACAAGATACAAGAGATGTCATTTTGAGGGATAGAAATCATCCCTCCATCATCATTTATAGCATTGGAAATGAAATACATGATGATTTAAGTTATCCTGAGGGTTACAAAGCCTATAAAATGCAGGAAGACGTTGTAAAGAAATATGACGACACCAGACCCGTAACAATGGCTCTTTTTAGACCTGCAAATTCTAAAGTGTACCTTAGTGGTTTTGCCGAGCATATGGATGTTGTAGGGCAAAATTATCGTGAAAATGAATTAATCGCTGCACATGAGGCACACCCAAACTGGAAAGTACTAGGTACCGAAAACACCCATGTTATTAATCAATGGCTTGCTTTACGTGACAAACCCTATATGGCAGGGCAATTTTTGTGGACAGGTTATGACTATTTAGGCGAAGCCGATTGGCCGGAAACGACAAATAACCAAGGCTTATTTGACAGAGCCGGAAATTGGAAACAACAAGCCTTACAGAGAGATAGCTGGTGGTCTGCTGAACCAGTGGTACACCTTGTGAGAAAATCTGAAAATGCCGGAGCAGGAAATTGGGTTGCCGATTGGACACCAAATGATTTTGATACCTATGATAATGCTAAAGCTCAGGTGTATAGCAATTGCGATGAAGTAGAACTTTTCCTTAACGAAAAATCATTAGGATCTGTAAAGAAACCAGCTGATGATTCACCAAGAGAGTGGAATGTAACTTTTGAAGAAGGCACTATAAAGGCAATTGGAAAAAACAATGGTAAAATTACAGCTCAAGAAGCATTTACATCTGCCGGAAAACCATCAAAAATTATAATTACTAAAAGCAATCCAATGCTCACAAATAATTGGGATGATGTCTCTTTTATAACAGCAACAATTGTTGACGATAAAGGCACACCGTGTGCAAATGCAGATAATTTGATAAAATTTACTATTACAGATTCCGGTAAAATTATTGGAGTTGACAATGGTAATATTATTAGTCATGAAGCCTACCAAGCTCGTGAAAGACAAGCCTACAACGGGAAGGCGATCGCGATTATTAAGGCGACCCAAAATAATGGTAAAATTGAGATAAAAGCAAATGCAGAAGGACTTAAAGAAGGTGCAATAGCCATTGAGATAGTTCCTGAAAAAAGAAACTAATACCATACCAAAGCCCATAATTCTAGTGATGTTTTTTTGGGATTTAACTGTCGCTATTCAAAATGTGCCTGAAGACTGATTGAAACGTGAATTAGAGTATTAAAAATACAATAAAAAGATAAAGTTAATAATAGTAATATAATTACAATAAACAGGAACATAATGAAAAATATTTTTACATTGTTAATTTGCCTTATCGGATTTTCGCAAATAACATTTTCGCAAAAAAACAGTAATGATACCTTTCCTGATGGGACTGTAGTCCTAAATTGGTTTAAGGATTATACTAAAATTGAATTAAAGAATTTAGGCAAAAAATATACTATTACTGATTATGGTGTAAGTAAGGATAGTACAAAAATTCAAACGCTCGCCATACAAAAGGTTATTGACAAGGCGTCAGCAAACGGTGGCGGTGTGATTGTGATTCCGAAAGGCGTTTTTTTGAGTGGAGCTTTGTTTTTTAAACCTAAAACAAGTTTATATATTGCTGATAAAGCTACTTTGAAAGGTTCGGATATTATTTCGGATTATCCAATCATGCCTTCACGAATGGAAGGTCAAAATTTAGATTATTTTCCTGCATTGGTAAATGCTTACGGAGTTGATGGTTTTTCAATTTCAGGAAAAGGAACACTAAACGGAAATGGTTTTAAATATTGGGAAGCTTTTTGGGCAAGACGTAAAGAAAACCCAAAATGCACCAATCTTGAAGTTTCAAGACCAAGATTAGTATTTGTCTGGAATTCTAATAATGTACAATTTCAAGATGTAAAGTTGATCAATTCCGGTTTTTGGACCAATCATTTTTATAAATGTAATAACGTAAAAATATTAGATGTTTATATTTTTTCACCACACCTAAAAGCGAAGGCCCCAAGTACAGATGCCATTGATATTGACATTTGTTCTAACGTTCTTATAAAAGGCTGTTATATGTCTGTAAATGATGATGCTATAGCACTAAAAGGAGGCAAAGGGCCTTATGCAGATCGGGATAAAAATAATGGGCCAAATTCTAATATTATTATTGAAGATTGCCATTTTGGATTTTGTCATTCAGCATTAACAAACGGAAGCGAGTCAATTCATAACCGCAATGTGATCATGCGTAATTGCCAAATTGATGGGGCTTCAAGATTGTTATGGCTTAAAATGAGACCTGATACGCCTCAAAGATATGAGTTTATTAGAGTTGAAAATATAAAAGGAGAAGCTAAAACATGCCTTGCTGTTTTTGCGTGGAAACAATTTTTTGATTTAAAAGGACGCCCGGATGTACCCTTATCCTACGGAGATCATATTACGTTAAAGAACATTGATCTTAAATGCGATACTTTTTATGGAGTAGAAAATGATCCTAACGTTCGTTTATCCAATTTTACATTTGAAAATTTGAATATTGAAGCTGCTAATGCGACCATAGATAAAAGCATAATAAAAGGAGTAACTTTTAAAAATGTTTACGTCAACAAAAAACGAATAGAATAATTCTTAAATAATAGTGAACTGAAATAAAAAAAGTTCAATAAAAAACGCAAAGGCAGCACTTCAATTGAAAATGCTGTCTTTTTTGGTGAAACCGAGAAAAATCTAT
Organism: Flavobacterium kochi; assembly: GCF_048286715.1. Lineage (NCBI taxonomy): Bacteria > Pseudomonadati > Bacteroidota > Flavobacteriia > Flavobacteriales > Flavobacteriaceae > Flavobacterium > Flavobacterium kochi. The sequence continues at coordinate 219,055 of NZ_JBLVPW010000004.1, read as the reverse complement.
GCATATCTTTAGCATAACGCTCTGAGACGCATACTATTTTTATACCTAACTATACCGATAGTGCAGGATGCAGGAAAAATCAGAATAGAATATATTTGATTATTAAATATAAATTCTAAAATATGTTTAGCAATAGTTTTTCCGCTTTCAGGCACTTCAGTAAAAAAACAGTAGGCATTATTTTTTTAATGAAGACTTCTTTTTTATTTGCACAACTACCCGGAAAAACGGATGCAATCTATTCTGGAATACCTTGGTTTGATCAAAACGGAAATATTGTCAGTGCCCATGGCGCAAATATTATTAAAGATAAAGATAAATTCTATCTTTTTGGTGAAGCCCATAGTGATACCAGTAATGCTTTTGCCGGATTCAACTGTTACTCTTCCAAAGATCTTTATAATTGGAAATTTGAACAAATAGCACTTCCTGTGCAAAATTCAGGTAAATTAGGAGCTAACCGAGTTGGCGAAAGGATCAAAGTAATGAAAAACCCTAAAACTAAGGAATATATTATGTATATGCATGTTGATACACTTAGTTATAAGGATCAGTTTGTAGGCTATGCCACTTCGAAGACAATTAAAGGTCCTTACAAATTTAAAGGTCCATTGTTGTTTAATGGCAAACCTATAAAAAAATGGGACATGGGAGTTTTTCCGGATAAGGACGGCACCGGATACCTGCTTATTCATGGTGGTGAAATTTATAAACTTAGCGACGATTACAAATCCGTTGTTGAACAGGTAAATAAAAATATGACAAGCGGATTTGAATCCCCTACAATGTTTAAAAAAGATAGTCTTTATTATTTTATTGGCTCACACCTCACCAGTTGGGAACGAAATGATAATTATTATTATACTTCTAATTCCATCAAAGGACCATGGATAGCCAGAGGACTTATTGCACCGGAAGGCACATTAACCTGGAACTCGCAGTCAACCTTTGTGTTACCTATCGAAGGAACCAAGGATACTACCTATATGTTTATGGGCGACCGGTGGTCTTTTCCTAAGCAGTCATCTTCTGCAACCTATGTCTGGCAACCTCTTTTAGTATCAGGAACTTCGGTATCCATGCCTGCATATCAGGAAGCGTGGCAAATCAATACTTCAACAGGAGTTACTGCTCCGAAGACAGCTATTCATAAAACAATAGATGATACCGATACAATCATTAAGTACACCGGCAAATGGAAACACATAAAAAATAGGGATGCACTATCCGAAAGCAAATCGGACGATAAGAATGCATCAGTTTCAATCAAATTTATGGGTAGCCGAATCACTTTCTATAGTTATACCAGTACAGAAAACGGTTATGCCCGAATTGTACTATCCGACAAAAAAGGACATACACTAGTAACATCCCTGGTTGATATGTATAGCAAGTCTTCCCAATCAGCACCAATATTCATGTCTCCATTTTTAAAGAAAGATTTCTATACTTTAACCGTATACGTAATAGGTGAAAGATCCAATTGGTCGGATAAAAGAAAAACAGATTATGGCAGTACCGGAAACTCGATTTCTCTTGATAAAATAATAATAAACAACTAGATACCAAGTTGGAACCATAATAAAATGGGTTCAAAACAACAAACAAGTCTTTTTCCGATGGGAATAGTATTAATGCTATTTACAATAACGCATAAAGCACTATATCAATTTAATAACCTATATTCTGTTCAATCCCATAGCTACAACTTAAATGAGACACTTCTACACCATAATACTCCTTTTTTGTCTGTCTTTTTTAAAGGCAAATGTAACAAATCCGCAGCCTTCTTTTAATCTTAGAACCTGTGACAAGGTAAAACCTGCCGGTACACAGCAATTACCATTTTTCGGATGGCACAATAGCAATGCAAACGATAATGAGATTCAAACAGGGTACCAGCTGATCGTAGCATCATCACCAGAAATGTTAGCTTTAGAAAAAGGGGATATTTGGGACAGTGGTAAAACGATATCGCGAATGCAAAACTATATTGACTATAATGGAAAGCCACTGTCTCCTGCAACACGCTACTTTTGGAAAGTACGCATCTGGGACAAATCCGGAAATATAAGCCGTTATAGCGCGGCAACTTACTTTGACACTGGACTATTCAGCGCTGAAGACTGGAAAGGATCGTCTTGGATCATGCGCAATAGTAAAGAGCCAAATATATATACCTATTTCCGCAAACAGATTCAATTATCGAACAAGACGGTAAAAAAAGCAATAGTTTACTTATCCGCTTTTCACAACTACGAGCTTTATCTCAATGGCAAAGCTATCGGCAAGGGGCTAGCCTACCATTATCCCCAATTTGCTTATTACAATTCGTACGATGTCACAACATTACTGCACGGCAACAGCAACAATATTTCCGCAATGACACATTGGTATGGGGGTGGACAGGGGAGGCCAAAGGGGGATAATCGATTTTTATTAAAGTTGACTGTTACCTATACTGATGGTACAACGGATGTTTTTGGCACCGATAAAACTTGGAAACAGTCGGCTGTCAGCGCTTTCAATCCGAATACAATGCAAAGAAACGGTGAGGGTGTCGGCTTCGTTGATATAATAGACAGTCGTAGGGCAATTACAGATTGGAACAGGCCCGATTTTGACGATACTGCATGGCAGAATGCCATTGAAATTGACCCCAATACAGACAGGCTTCGGCCCGATCTAACCCAATTAAAAGAAAGGAAAATCAAACCTGTTTCAGTGATTAGCCTCGGTAATGATCGTTACGTAATCGACCTTGGAAAAATCTATGCAGGAGTACCGGAAATTTCTTTCAGTGGTGGTATGCCTGGCGACACCATAAAAATGTGGGCCGGTTTTATCCTAAACGAAGATGGCACTGTTTCTGAAAAAATAAACCAGCACACCGATCTCTCTTATTTCTTTGTTCTGAATGGTAATAAATGCGTATTCAAACCTGTCGTTTATCTAGGGTATAGGTACCTGCAGGTAAACCATTCGCCCATAAAACTAACAACGAATAATGTTGGTTTTATACAAAGATTTTATGAGCTTGAACCAGAACGTTCCCACTTTTCATCCTCAAATCCAATGCTGAATACTGTTTGGAAACTAATGACTCATTCCCTTACACTTGGAGCGCAAGAAGGCTTTGTAGATACACCAACACGTGAAAAAGGAGAATTTTTAGGGGACGGCTGGAGCCAGGGTGTGGCGGCAATGAAGGTAATGGGCGATAGGGCGCTGAACCACCGGATGTTGCTTCAGTTTTTGGATTCCCAAGATCAATACTGGCCAGACGGAAGATTGAATGCCGTATATCCCAATGGGGACGGCAAGCGGGACATTCCTGATTTTACCCAACAATATTTGCTGTGGGCGTGGGACTATTATATGGAGACTGGAAACCTGGAGTTCCTGAAAACAAATTATTTAAAACTTAAAAAAGTGGCAGCATATGTTGATTCCTATACAAATCCAGCTACAGGATTAATTCACAATCTTGCTGGAGGTAGTGGAGCATACCGCTATGGTATAATTGACTGGCCCGAAAGCATGCGTTATGGATATGACATGAGTACTGATGCCCGCACTGTAATTAATGCTTATGCCTATGCTGATTTCGATATCATATCAAAAATAGCCGCCATTATAAATAACAAGGCAGATGCAGATTCTTTTCGAAGCAAAGCAACATTAATTCGGGAAGCCATCAACAGAAAACTTGTCAACGCTGACGGTATATACGTTGACGGACTACTTAGTGATGGAAGCCAAAGCAAGCATGTATCCCAGCATGCAAATATGTTCCCAATTGCAATGAATATAGTTAACGATAGCAATAGAAAAGCAGTTATTACTGCTGTAAAAGAACGTAAAATGAGTGTCGGAATGGTAACTGTGCGCTTTTTGCCGCAGGCATTAGGACTTGTAGAAGAAGGCTTGCATTTACTGGACCTCTATACAAATCCTGCGTGGGATGGCTGGGCAAAGACTGTTTCAAAAGGAGGAACGGCCACTTGGGAATGTTGGGATGCGCTGGAACTTAATCAAAGCCTGTGTCATCCGTGGGGTACAAGCGGTCTTGATGGCATACAGCAATTTATTCTGGGCGTAAGATCCATAAAACCCCAACATGAACTAATTCAGATAAAACCGCTCGATTTTCAAGGAAAATTAGCAAATGTATCAGGAACAGTGCCAACCGACAAGGGTGATATCCAAGTAACTTGGAAAATAAAATCAAAAACTTATCAATTGAAGCTTTTAAGTCCCAACAATGTTACGGCTGAGGTTTATATCCCTAAAGGCAATTCATCTTCCAATGAAGTTAAAGTTAATGGAAAAACGGTAACTGCAAAACCAATTGGAAATTATTTGCTAATAGAAAACATAGGCTCTGGAAAACATGTATTCGAAAGACGGTTTTGATTTTTTTATAGCTAGAAATGATCCACAGGCAGGTTTATTTATTTATTTATTTATCCTTCCAGTAGTTTCCGGCAAAATAGAATACGGTGTCGGGTTGTTTTTATTCAACTGGATGTAAAAATAATCCAGTGCAACTCCCTCATCAATCAGGTAGATTCTTAAGGTATTTGTCCCTTTAATGGTTGATTTGATGGCGGCTTTTTTAGTTGCTCTATTCGACAATACGTTTTGTTTCCATTCTTCGCTTCTACCGAAAGTAGTAAAATCAACGATCTGGATAGGCTCCTCATTCCACTGCACCCCAACACGAACACCATGTTTAGTGGTGATAGGAAGTGTAGGTATGGCATGCACAAGTATTTCCGGTTCTACAAAAGAATCCGAATTACTCAGATCAATTTGATATTCCAGATAAGGAGACTCTTTGGCAAGATTATCTGTCTTTAATGGGTTTGCAGTCAACGGATATGCCTGCATAGCCCCTTTACTATACCCTAAGCCGTCTATTTTTTTCCATTGGTAGGGATTTTTGTTTTGTATAGAAGTGAAATTTTGAGCATAAATAACCACTTTGTCTTCCATTGCTATAAAAGATTTTTTAGCAACAGCTGTAGTATTTGAATCAATAGTAAGGTTGACCACTTTTGTTTTATTTTCATAATTAATGCTAAACTGGGCTTTTTGAACTTGATTTTTCTTCCATTTACGCCAATCCACACTTATTTGAATCCTTTCATTATCACTATCCTTCTTTAAAATACCTTTTGTTTTACTGGCAGCCACCCAATCAGGAAGGTTTTGTAATTCCCAAGGAATTGCCGCGTCCTTTTTAAGGAAAATATCAATGAAATGGGATTGTTCTGAATTAGGATAATAAGTAGGTAATGTCAGCGCTGCTGTATTGGGTTGATCTGAATTTTCAACCATTAGCCCAACAACGGCTGTTTCACTTTGCCCAACAGGAATTTCTATTGTTGGCATATGGAAAACAGGCAGATTTCTGGGATTCGTATCCATTATGCCCTTCCACTTTCCGTTAGCCATCTGATTGTACTCTTGAGTAATTACTTTTATTTCATTAAACGCGTTCTCCGATTTCAAAGCATACTCCTTTGCATTCAGACGTCCTTGTTTTCCATAACTATTCGCTTTATCGGCATAGAGAAACTTTTTATTCATCAGCGAAGCTGCTTTTGCAGGATAATAGACCAATTGGAAATAACTGTCTTGCAAGTCTTTTGGCAGCTTGTCTTTTAAAGAAGTGACCTGGTTTTCTAAACTTTGATACTTAGTAACGCGTGTTTGATTTTCATCTCCAAAAAAGAACGGATTATACGCGGTCTGTTTGGTTTTTGTGGTCGGTTCCGTCTGACTCCAACCCATAAATTCCGGTTTTCTTTCAAAAGCCAGATCATAATACGCCCACTTCATGTCTGCAATGGTCTTCCCATCGGTTTTTCCAAAAATAGAAGCGTAGAAATCATTCAGGTGTGATTTGACCCTGGCTGGCTCTTCAAAAGAATTGGCATCATAGGCCATATCCATAAAAAGTTGCATTGTATATTCTGCAGGTTTGATATCCCCTACATTCAAAATCCAAATTTCTTTACAGTTAGCTTGGTATGCCTTAATCATTTCTTCTCTAATCAATGCCGGATGAACGGTACTCAACCAAAGATAATCATGAGGCCGTCCCCAATAGGATGCATGATAATAAACGCCACCGCCACCGGAACGTTTTCGCTCTTTTTTATTACTTAATCGTCTGATATATCCGTAATTATCGTCTGTCCAGACTAAGGTGATATCATCCGGAACCTCCAATCCTTCATCATATAAATCCAATACTTCTTTATATACCGTAAAGGCTTGTGGCACTTTCGTCGGATCAGGATTAATATATTTTTCAATTAATTTTCTCTGGTCTTCTATGACCTGTGTCAGTAGCTGAGCTCCTTCTTTATTGTTTTTTACGCCTTCCATTCCACTATCATGAACACCCCGCATTCCGATGGTATAAACAGCATCTACATTTTTACTTTCTTTTATTCTGTCTTCCCAATATTCATATACCTTTTTTCGATTTGTTATATAATTAAAATGTCCCATGGAATCTTCTTTCCATTCATCAACATTGTTGCGTAGCATAGGCTCGGCATGCGAAGACCCAATAACAATTTGATAAGCAGCTGCTATTTTAGCGTTTTCAGGAATTTTAAAAAAAGCAGAAGTCCCTTCGTGCATAGCGGGCCAAATAGTATTCGCTTTTAATCGCAATAAAAGTTCAAATATTTTCGAATATGTTTTAGGTCCGATGTTACCCACCTCAGGTTCAAAAGTGTGTGCTGCCCATGGGCGCAATCCCCAATCCTCATCATTTAAAAATATACCCCTGTATTTAACGGATGGTGCTTTTGACTGAAATGCATTTTGCGTAAGCACCAATTCTTTTTGTTTTGTAATAGGCACATCGGCCCACCAATACCAAGGTGAAACCCCAATTCGTTCCGAAACCCCATAAACCCCAAACGCAGTCCCTCTGGGATTTGTCCCTGTTATAACAAAGGCTTTAGTAACCTTAGCTGTAGGGTTATCGACAATTTGCAGTAAATAGCTTTCCCATTGCTTTTCAAACCCTTTAAAATCATTGCTTTTATTCAAAAAAGATTTTACCAGTTCTGATTGGTACTGCCCAATAACGATTACATTACCTGAAACTTTATCTTTGTTTTTGGTGACTAAGGGTTTAAAACCGGTAACCCCATATATATCTTCAGACAAGGAATACGCTAGAATAGAATCTAATGGCGTTCCGGCAGCATCATACAAGATGGAGGCTTTTGTCTCTTTAGTAAACACCTCAAATTTTGGATGGTTTTGCGCCATCCCCTTGGGTACGAACAAAAAGGCAATCAAAAAGGATAATCCAATATTTTTCATAGGTATTTTGTTTTTTTAGCTAAAAAAGCCCTTGAGGACTGACTATTTTGAACATAGTCTCCATAGCTCCATCTGTTTGATTCAAAAAAAGGCTGGTACAGATAAATCACGATCTTAAAGGCAAAAAAAATGCAGTATTACAGTATCAGCAGACCATTATACATAATCTAAAATAGACCGGTACATTTTAGCCTTTAAACCCCAAAATAATTTAAATAAGAAAAGCTTTGATTAGGTCTTTTTTAGTGTAAGACATTCTCATTTAAATCATTTCGCAGGAATCTCAATGTACTCTTTAAGACTGCATTCCTTGATTTTTTTGAGACTCTCGGCTACCGACAGTGCATTAAGATTTGCTCCTTCAAAACCAGTATGGGTATGATCTTTTGGGAAAAATGCTTTTACTTTTTCTTTTCCTAAAGCTTCGTATTTCAAGGCTACTATTTCGTTTAAATCGATATAAAAAGCACCGCCTTTTGTAGCCGCTACTTTAGACCACTCCCCGTAAGTATCCGCTCTTCGTTCTACTTTATCGTTTGGCCATTCGTTTCTTGGAGTTTGACTCAAAACGATTGGAATCGCCCCTTTTTCTTTAGCTTCTTTAATAAACTTTTCCATATACCATCCAAAAGTATGCACGGTTTCGGTTAAACTGTCCCGGACCACTTGTTGCGTTTCATTGCTATTTCCTTTAAGAGATCCTCTGAACTTTTCTTTATCAATCGCTCCGGCATCATTATGGCCAAACTGCATGAGTACAAAATCTCCCGGCTTTAATTGATTTTTTATCGCATCCCATAGTCCTTCTTTGGTAAAGGTTCGTGTGCTTCTTCCTCCTCTGGCTTTATTGATAACTTCCACTCTTGTTGTATCACAGTAGGATGGAAATGCCATTCCCCAACCGATGGCCATTTCGTTTGAATTGTTAGCCATGGTGGAATCGCCAATTAAGAATACTTTTTTCTTTGCAGGAATTGTAATCTTAGGACTGTTTACAATGTAATTTTTTAAAGAATTGTTGGACTGTTTTAAGGCGTTGATGATCACTGAGGCAGAAAGTACCGCTCCCTTAGCCGAAGTATGGGTATGGTCTCTCTGATAAAAATAAGTTCCGGTTACTTTAGCTTCGCCTAATTGCTCCATTTCGATGGCCATTTTATCATTTAAATCGATAAAAGTGGCATTTTCCTGCTCTGCAATCTGTTTAGCCCATAAACCGTATGAAGTATTGTTACGAGGTACTTTCCCGTTTTTCCAATCATTTCTTGGAATAGAAGAACAAATTATCGGAATGGCACCTTTAGACTTAGCATCGGTAACTATTTTTCGGATGTACCAACCGTAACTATGCACTATTTCATGTTTACCGGTAAGCATATTGTCGATTTCTTCGGTTTCTTCACCAATTCCTTTGATGGTTCCTCTGGCTCTGGAATTATCATTTAGAGGGCCATCATCATTATGCCCAAATTGAATCAGCACATAATCCCCTTTTTTGAGGGACTTAAAAACAGGTTCCCACAAGCCTTTATCCTGAAAAGTTCGGCTGCTGGTTCCGCCTAAAGCATGGTTTGAAACGGTAACTTTTGTGGTGTCAAAAAATTGACCAAGATAGTCTCCCCAACCCCATAATCCACCGTTGCCTTCTCCACTGCCATTTTTTACAGTTGAATCTCCAACCGTATAAACAGTAGGTTTGTTTTTTTTCTTTTCTGTAAAATTAAACAGTAAAAATGCTAAACAGATAACAGCAAGTATTTTAATCAATTTCATAGTAAAAGGTGTAAATTTTATTTTTCAGTTAATGCTCTAAAATCAAACCAAAGATTCATTGAAATCCCATCGTCCCCTTTTTTGATTCGAATACTGGTAGGCTGACTTTGAGGGCCTTGTTGTTCCAGGGGTTTGAAATCTCTCATAGCAGGAATTTCATACATAAAGGAGATATCACCTTCTGGGAAATCCGGCTGAGGGTTGCTACCCGGGAAACCATTCTTTGGTAAATCCGGAGTAAACAAGCGTAAAAATACATTTTCAGATTCGCTAAATACTTTAAATGATGCCGCACCAGCTTTTAGATTTGCTCCCAATAAATTAGCGTGATATCCTTTAAATTCTGGATAAATCAAATTTTCAAAACTTTCACCAGTTATAGTGGTATTGTAATTCTTTTCCCAAACCCCATAAGTAGTTCCTTTGATTCTATTTTTCCACACGTGATACGGCCCTCTTCCAAACCATTTAATGCCGGTGACGCCTTGTTCAGGGAAGCTAAATGTAATACCGAGGGCACTAATTTTATCTTCAAAATAAGCTCCGTCAAAACCACCAGCGTTCTCGGCATTTTTCAAAGCTACTAATTCCATTTTAAATCTGCCGTCGGCTTCCATAATCCATTTTATCGAAGCTAAGCCGCCAGAATATGAAACTGTACAGCTTGCCTTGTCTCCTTCCTGAGAAAGTGAAACTTCCTTCACTTTTGCTTTCATTCCGATAGGACGGGGCCCTTTTGTTAGCGGAATTATTGAAGTTCCGTTTTTAACTGTCAAGATTTCTCCTGAGCCACTGTCTAAAGTTACGGAAATATCGCTTCCTTTTAAAGTAACTTCATTAGCTGTGCGTGTTGCTGTGGCTTTTGTTTTTGTATTTCTAGTTACTAAAAATTTAGCAGCATAAAATTTGGCTTTATGAATAGGCCAGGTCCAGGTATAGATTTCTTTTCCATGGATGTCGTTCGCTGTTATCGACAAAACATCTCCTTCGAAAAAATTGGCTGGAACTGCGAGTTTGATTGTATGAGTTTCTCCAGGTTCAATACTTGGAATTTCAATTTTTCCGGAACTTATTTCTTTAGAAACGGCATCTGTATAAAGAATAGTGGCATCCGATTTTATTACTTTATATTGCATCGTACAGGAATTCAAATTACTGAAAAGATAATCATTGGTTATTAGAAAGGAACCATCAAAAGCGGCTGTTACTTGTTTTGTTCCAAATTGAATGGGGGCCCAAACTTCTTTTACTGTATAATAACTGCCTTCTCTTTCTCTGTGAGGTCCTAAAATTCCATCGGCAGCTAAGGAGCCTTTCGAGTCAAATTTGACATCGCCTGTCCAATCCGAACGCTTTACCGCTTCATCCAAAAGCGCCCACATAAATCCTCCTGCAAACAATGGGCTTTCTTTATAGCGATTCCAAAAATCTTCTAATGCTGCTCCATGTCCATTGTCATAGGTACCGTGCATAAATTCTGTGGGGAAAAATACATTTTCTCCACTATTAAAACGATGCATGCCCGTTAAATAAGTAGGGTAGTGGTGCGTATCCCAACCATTAAAATCAGCCCAGGGATGAATAACAATTCTTTTTTGAGGATCATTTTCAGCAAAAACTTTATCTACATCGTAATTCCAGCCGCCTTCGTTGCCATTGTCCCAAATGATGACAGACGGATGGTTGACATCCCGAGCAACCATTTCGGTAACCAATTTTGTTCCCAATTGGGTATCGTAAGAATTTTGCCAACCTGCTAATTCATTCAAAACAAAAAGCCCTAAGGAATCACAAACTTCTAAAAAATGTTCATCCGGCGGATAGTGACCACGCACGGCATTCATATTCATATCTTTCAACAAGTGGGCATCCAACAGACTAATGCGCTTACTGGTACTTCTGCCAGACTCCGGCCAAAAAGAATGACGGTTGATTCCTTTCATTATAATTTTTGTGCCATTAACATAGATGCCGTCTTGTTTTTTAAAGTCTAAGGTTCTAAAGCCAATTCTTTTTTCCAATTGGTGAAGTACCGTCCCGTTTTGTTTTAAAACAAGTTCTAAGTTGTATAAATTGGGCGTTTCCGGATTCCATGGTTTAACGTTTTGCCATTGCACAGCTATACTTTTGTTCGCGCTTTTTGCTTTAATTGGAAAAGTAAAGGAAGGGAAATTTTCTCCATCAAGACCTTTAAGCGTAGATTCTACAATGGTGTTTTTAGGAATGCTTTTAAGGTTCATATCAATAGTGATTGAACCGTCCATTTTTGGGTTTACCGCAATATGTTGAATCTGTGTTTTAGGAGAGACCTCTAACCATACTGGACGATAAATGCCGCCAAATAACCACCAATCGGCTCTGCGTTCTGCAGCATTAACCGATTTATTGGACGAATGTTTCCATACATGAACCTCTAAAACATTTTTGGCTCCAAACTTTAATAAGGATGAAATATCATATTTAAATTCATAAAAACCTCCCTGGTGTATTTCTCCCGCTAATTTTCCATTTACCTTTACTTCAGTATCTGTCATGGCTCCGCCAAAAGCAATTACAATATCTTTGCCTTTGTAATCGTTAGGAACTTCAAATTCATATTTGTAAAGACCTTCTTCTTTGCTTGGCTCTTTTTGATTTAGTTCTTTGTACCATCTGCCATATGTATATTCGCCAAATTCTTCCAATTCCCATTGGGAGGGAACATTTATTTTAGACCAAGTCTTACTATTGTTTCCATCGGTGCAATAGAAATCCCATTGTACCGGATGTTCGAAATCTTTTCCGGAAAGAAATACTTTGTCGGTTTGCTGCGCAAAATTATTTACAGAAAAAAAAATAGAGAGCACTACTAAAAAAGTAGCGTGAAAGGTGTTTTTAAATAACATAGTTTTAATAATTCAAAAATGATTAATTACCATCTGGTTTTACAACTTCAAAACGGGAACTCATGGGTAGGGTCCAGGTTGCAAAGTAATTTGGCTTTGTTGGATTATAAGCAGGGGCCTGTCTGGTTATGTACTGTTTTAAAGGAATTGTAAGCTCTCTTATTCCTTTAATTACACAAAGCGCAATTTCATTGGCTCCAAAACTATTAAAATGGGTATTGTCCTCTAACGCATTATTTTGTCCTGGAAAAGTATTTGCCGGGTATTGTACAAAAGCTTTTCTAGACCCGTCATCTCCCCAACTTTCATATAGTTGGGTAGTCATTTTAGTAAGATCAATGAGCGGTACGTTGTTTTTCTGTGCAACGGCACGCATTGCATCCGGAAAATCTCCATGAGTGGGTTTCAGCGTTCCGTCTTGATTAAAAAAGCGTCGTTGGGTTGGAGTGGCTAAAATAGGAATAGCTCCTTTTTCTCTGGCGGACTGAACAAATTCTGTCAGTAAATCGGAATAGGCTCGCCAGGGTCCATTTTGTTCTCCTTTTATTTTTTCATCATTATGACCAAATTCAACAATCAAATAGTCTCCAGGTTTTATCAAAGATAGGATCTTTTTTAATCTACCACTGGCTTTAAAAGAACTCAGGGAAGCGCCTGAAACAGCATAATTCGCTACTACAACTGAGGTGTCAAAATACGGGCTAATAAATTGCCCCCAAGAAGCCCATGGCTCCAAATCCTGATCCGTAACTGTAGAATCACCGGCCAAAAACACAGTAGTCAGCGTAGTCATGGGTATGATTTCAATTTTCTGAATAGCAACAACTCCCAGAAATTCCAGTGTCAGTTTGTCATCCCAATTGAGATCTCCAAGTTCTCTATCTTTAAGACTGATAGCAGTGGTGTCGTCAATTTTTGGCGTTCTTACATTTACATTAAACGTTTTGGTTACCTGACTTCCTTTCTTAACTGAAAGTTCTCCAAGCAGTAATCTTCTGGACTCCGCCTTTATGGTAACCTTAGTTGCTTTGTCACTACTGCCCATCGTAACCTTAATCCTGTAATTGCCTTCAAAAAGCTTCACTGAAAAGTAAGTCGATTTTTCGGCAATAAAAGCAGTGGTACCGATTTGTACATTTTGAGAAGAATTAAAATCAAATCCATACCCTCTTTTTGAATCATATTGTAATGGAGCATCGATGCGTGTGCCTGTTTGCGATTTTCTCTTAGTCCCAAAATAATATAATTGGGCCTTGGCGGCATTTGCGACAGCAGATCGAGTCTCTTCTTTTGAGATGGGATTGCCGCGCTCTTGTAAATGCTTAGCGAAAAGTTCGCTAGGCATATAACATAAAAAAACAACTAATACTATGCTTCTAATATTTGCCAAGGCTTTGGGATTTAATTGAATAGATTTTCAAAAATAACAGTTACTCGTTAAAATACTATCCTGTACTATCATGATGAAAAATAAGTGCTGAATTGCACTAATCTACGCATTATACAAATTTGTGAAATCAGGTAGGTACAGGATAGTATACCAATAAAAAACAATGAACTTGGCCTGCTAATTAGTAAATAAAAACAAAATGAGATCCATTTTTATTTTTTCTGTGGTGTTAACTACTATGAGTCTCTTTTCTTGCGGGGTCAAAAATGCCAGTGCTGCAAAAAAAGAAAAATTCACAAGCAGTACCGGTTCGCCTTTCTGGATTAATAAGGTGGGTTATAAAGCAACTGTTTTTAAGGAAAAAAGTTATTCTGTAAATGAATTTGGAGCAATTCCAGATGGGAAAACGCTAAACACCGGAGCTATTCAAAGTGCAATAGATGCCTGTTCCAAAGATGGAGGAGGTATCGTTACTTTCCAAAAAGGAATTTATCTGACAGGCTCTTTATTTGTAAAAGAGGGAATTCATTTTAAAATTGACAAGAATGTTGAAATTAGAGGAAGTCAAGATATTAAAGATTACAAACAAATAGATACCAGAATTGCAGGAATTGAAATGAAATGGCCCGCTGCCTTAATCAATGTGCAGAACCAAAAAAATGTCATCATTGATGGAGAAGGAATAATTAACGGTCAGGGAAAAGTGTTTTGGGATTACTACTGGGATCTCCGCAAGCAATACGAACCTAAAGGATTGCGTTGGATTGTAGATTATGATGCGCAGCGTCCCAGAACTATTTTGATCGCTGATTCTAAAAACATTTCATTAAAAAATCTTAACATTCAACAAGCCGGTTTTTGGACTGTACAAGTGCTGTATTCGGAATACATAACAGTTGATGGTGTTACAATAAAAAATAACATTGGGGGGCATGGTCCAAGTACTGATGGAATAGATATCGATTCCTCCAAGTGGATATTAGTACAAAACTGTGACATTGATTGTAATGATGACAACTTTTGTTTGAAAGCGGGCAGAGACTGGGATGGTCTAAGGGTTAATAAACCTACTGAGTATGTGGTCATCCGGGATTGTATCGCTCGCAAAGGATCTGGTTTATTGACATTAGGTAGTGAAACCGCGGGAAGTATTCGTCACGTATATGCTTCAAATATAACAGGTGACGGAACTTCAAACGGATTGAACATAAAATCGGCTTCCACTAGAGGAGGTACAGTAGAAGATGTTCTTATGGAAAATATAAAAATGGAAAATATCCGAACCTTTTTACAAATATCCATGAATTGGAATCCAAGCTATAGTTATTCTAAACTTCCTGACGGATATACTGAAGAAACGTTACCTGAACATTGGAAAAAGATGTTGACCAAAGTAGCACCAGCTTCTAAAGGAATACCCCATTTTAAAAATATTACACTTAAAAATATTGATGTAAAAAAAGTTGGCAAGGCTATTAGTGTTGAGGGAATGGCAGCATCAACCATTGAAAATATTACTTTGGACAATGTTTATATCCAAGCGGGAACGGCAGGAAGAATTGCTTATAGCTCCAATTGGGCGCTGAGAAACGTAGCTATCGAAACCAATGATGGCTCTAAAGTAAGTGTAGAAAACTCCACTAATATAAACTTTCGATAAAAGGGGAGAATTAAAAAAATAGGGTTATTACCTGTAGTTTATGTTGATGAATTTGTAGTTGGAGGAAAAGAATGATGACCGCAATGCCGGTTTATCAAAATTAAATAATGCAGGATACAACTCAATAAAATGAATACAAAAACAGCAATTGTTACGGGAGGTAACTCCGGTTTAGGTTTTGCAACAGCAAAAAAATTATGTGATAATGGTGTTAAGACCTTTATCATAGGAAGATCTAAAGATAAAACGGAAGCGGCTTGTGCGGAAATAGGCCCAAATGCAGTCCCTGTCATTTTTAATTTGAATAATTTGACGGAAATTCCAACAATGATAACTGGTTTAGCCAAAGAAGGCAACATCGATATTTTGGTTAATAATGCCGGAATCAATCTAAAAAAAGATTTCATTGAAGTAACCGATGCCGATTTCGAATCCATTCTCCATACTAATATAAAAAGTGTTTTTGCAATAAGCAGAGAAGCTGTCAAAGTGATGAAAAATCACGGAGGCGGAACTATTATCAATATCAGCTCTATGGCTTCCCAATATGGTTTACCCAAAGTGATAGCTTACACAGCAAGTAAAGGTGCTATTGAAGCAATGACAAGGGCAATGGCGGTAGAATTAGCACAATATGGTATTCGGATAAATTGTGTAGCTCCTGGTTTTATCAGAACAAAAATGTCTGCTAAGGCTTTAGACAGTGATCCTGAAAGAAAAAACAAAGTGCTTTCAAGAACCCCAATGGGCATTTTAGGTGAACCTTCAGATATCGCTGACGCTGTATACTATTTTGCTTCCAGCGAATCAAAATTTGTAACAGGAACAATTCTTCCTGTTGACGGTGGAAACAGTATTGGATTTTAATAAACGAAGCAATGAAACAAATGCAACAGACAATGCGCTGGTTTGGTCCAAACGACACCATCGCTTTAAGAGATATTAGACAATGTGGTGTGACAGGAATTGTTACCGCACTGCATGAAATTCCTGTTGGCGACATTTGGACCATCGATGCCATTGCAGCACGTCAGGAAATTATCCGAAATGCAGGAATGCAGTGGACCGTAATTGAGAGTTTACCTGTTCATGAGGATATTAAAAAAGCAAACGGCAACTACTTAGACTACATTGAAAACTATAAAATCAGTCTAAAAAATATCGCTGAGTGCGGCATCAAGGTGGTGACATATAATTTTATGCCGATTTTGGATTGGGTCCGAACCAATCATGCCTTTGAAAATCCGGATGGAAGCAAAGCGCTACTTTACAACCAGGTCGCTTTTAACTATTTTGACCTCTTTTTATTAAAAAGACCAAATGTCGAAAACGATTATTCGGACGAAGAAAAACAAGTAGCATTAGCTTACGGCAATACGCTTTCGGATGCTGAAAAAGAATTGTTGTTTAAAAATGTGCTGCTAGGATTGCCGGGAAGTAAAGTCAATTTTACAGCAGAAGAAATTTTAGCTTTACTGGATAATTACACCCATATTGATGACGATACACTGCGAGCCAATTTGATTTTCTTTTTATCCGAAGTTGCTCCTGTTGCTGAAGCATTAGGGGTAAAACTAGCGATTCATCCAGATGACCCACCTTTTTCGGTTATGGGATTGCCAAGAGTAGTTCGAAATGAATCTGACCTAAAACAGCTATTTGAAGCGGTTCCAGTTAATGCCAACGGACTTTGTTACTGTACTGGTTCATTGGGCGCAGATGTAAAAAACGACTTAGAAAGAATTATTGACAACCATGGTGACCGTATCCATTTTTTGCATTTAAGAAATATAATAAGAGACAACGCAGCTGTTTTTAGGGAATCGGAACATCTTCACGGGGATAATCCTATTGAAAGTATAATGGAGAAATTGATTCTGTTAATGCAAAAAAGAAAGGTCAGTTTACCAATGCGTCCCGACCACGGTTTTCTACATTCCATTGAAGATGGGAAAGAACAATATCCCGGCTATTCATTAGTAGGAAGACTCAAAGGACTGGCTGAATTACGAGGATTAGAAATGGGAATTATGCATAAAATTAAACAAGGATAAAATAATTTCGATTACTAAAATAATTCAGCATACTAAAGACTAAAATGACATTTTCAATCAAAAGAAACTTACTTATAACTGCATTATTGGTGCTTACAACAGTAAACAATTGCTATGGCATAAACCCTACTAAGTATGAAAATAAATAGTCAAATTCTGGTTTTCCTCTTTTTTCTGTCATCAATAGGAACAATTGGTCAGGAAAAAGAGCCCTGGCACGGTATTTCCCGTAAAATACATTATGCTCCGGAAGGCAATAGCTTTGTATTAAAAAATGGTTCGCGGAAATTTAACCGGGCACTTTATGGCACTAATTCCGGATTTAGGGTTGAAGCCGGCGATTTACCTGAATTTGCACTATACATGCCCGGGATGGGCGGAAATTTTAAGCTTGGTTTTGCTAAAGGAGCAAATAGCAAATGGATTACCGAGGCTAAAACAATAGATGCCCGATACACGCTGGGAATCATGCACTATAAAATTGAAGACCCCCTTTTGGAAAACGGAGTGCTGTATATTGCCATTGTTGCTTTAAAAGAAGGCGAAGGTTTTGCATTAAAAGTTACCGGCACTATTCCCAAAGGCATTTCCCTGATATGGGCTTTTGGGGGAGCCAGTGGAAAAAAGTTTAGCAGAGACGGAGATATTGGTGCTGATCCGGAATCAGTATTCTATTTACAACCGAATTATTGCATCAATAATAGCTATACGCTAAAAAAAGAATCATTCCTATTGGAGTATGGTTCAGAAAGTAACAAGGAAAAAACAGGCAACAACAGAAGTCTAATTGGTATACATCCTGATTCCAAAACACATTTGGCAGCTGCCAGTAAACAAAACACACCGCTCGATCTTTACAATTCCACTCCAGATTCATTAGCTGTCGTGATCGGGAAAATAAAAAACATTCCACCAACAGGCTTATATTGGATGTTGGAAAACAATACCAATACAAAATACAAGAGTCAAAAGGCACTCGCCGATGTTTTTAAGAAATCCGTTGAAGAAACACAACGGCTAGCCACCCGAGTTACCGTGGTTACGCCGGACCCTTACATTAACACTTTGGGAGGCGCATTAGCAATCGCAGCAGATGCCATCTGGGAAAGTCCGGCTTTTCTGCACGGAGCAGTGGCTTGGCGCATGCACTTAAATGCTTGGAGAGGCGCTTATGTAGCGGATCCATTGGGATGGCATGACAGGGCAAAAACTCATTTTACAAGTTATGGGAATTCACAAGTAACCGTGCCTTTAACTGGCCCTGTAGTATTTGATACTGTCAGAAATTTAGCAAGGCAAAAAGAAGAAATGGGAACCTCCATGTTTAGCAGCGGCTACATAAGCAGACAGCCCAATAAAAACACCATTGCCCATCATTACGACATGAATTTGGTTTTTATTGATCAATTGTTACGTCATTTTAAATGGACGGGAGACACCACCTTCATGAAAGAAATGTGGCCTGTAATTGAGCGGCATTTAAAATGGGAAAAAAGAAATTTTGACAGCGACGAAGATGGCCTTTACGATGCCTATGCTTCCATATGGGCAAGTGATGCCTTACAGTATAGCGGGGGAGGAGTAATCCATTCTTCAGCCTATAATTACTATGCCAATAAAACGGCGGTGACTATTGCCAAAATGCTGCATCAGGATGCGCAGCCTTATGAAAAGGAAGCCCAAAACATTTTCAAATCAGCAAAAGAACAACTTTGGATATCTAAAAAAGGGATTTTTGCAGAATACAAAGATGCACTAGGAAATAGACTATTGCATGAGGCTCCCGGGATTTGGAGTATTTATCATGCAATAGATGAAGAAATTTCGAATCCGTTTCAAAACTATCAAATGCTTCGGTATGTTGATACTAAAATTCCTCATATTCCAATCATTGCAGGGGGACTAGACAGAACAAATCTTTACACCATCAGCACTACCAACTGGCAGCCCTATACCTGGTCTATCAATAATGTGGCACTGGCCGAACAACTGCATACTTCGTTGGCTTTTTGGCAGGGAGGACAAGCAGAAACTGCGTTTACCATGTGGGAAAGTGCTTTAATAGAAAGTATGTATATTGGGGCATCTCCGGGTGGATTTGAGCAACTGATGTTTCATGATGCCATAAGAGGAGAGTTATATCGTGATTTTGCGGACCCCATTGGTATGGCAGCACGCACACTTGTTGAAGGACTTTTTGGTATTCAACCTGATGCGCTTGCCGGTATTTTGACTATTCTACCGGGATTGCCGGCCAAATGGAATAATGCAGCTTTGGATATTCCCGATATTTCATTTTCTTTCACGAGAGAAAACGATACAGATTCCTATACCATTAAACCCAATTTTGCAAAAAAAATGGAATTGAAATTTGTGGTGAATGTTCCCTACGAAAATATAAAAAGGGTATTGATAAATGGAGAAAAAACGAATTGGACAAGCACTTCAGATGGAATAGGAATGCCAAAACTTGTTGTACAAAGTCCTTTTAGGGAAGAGTACAAGATAGAGATAAT
This sequence comes from Flavobacterium kochi, assembly GCF_048286715.1. Classification (NCBI taxonomy): domain Bacteria; kingdom Pseudomonadati; phylum Bacteroidota; class Flavobacteriia; order Flavobacteriales; family Flavobacteriaceae; genus Flavobacterium; species Flavobacterium kochi. Next base: position 199,421 of record NZ_JBLVPW010000004.1, on the reverse strand, counting down.
TTGGGAAGGAGAACATTTGGAACAGCTTAAAGTAAAGAAAACATATAGTACTGATGACGTTATAAATCTGCGAACATCTCGCTCGAAAATCATTGGGGTATATGATCCGCAATCCGCTTTGAGCGAAACCCTAAAAACAGCTACCGAGTGGAAAGGGAATGTAAAAGGAAGTGAGGATAAAACCTTTTTTGTAAAGCTCCAGCAGGGAAATATGATTTGGTGGAATCCAATAGATATTATCATAAAACCTAAAATCGAAGGAAATCCAATACAGTTGAATGGTGATACACTTATTTTTGCTTTAAAAAATAATTCTCAAAATAATATCAAGGGTGATTTAATCTTCCGTCCCTATGGTACCGCAATTTTACAAAATGTTGCCCTCCATAAAAATAGGGACACTACCATTGCTATTCCTGTTCAGAATTTAGTTCCCGGTACCAATGCTATAGAATTAAGAACTGACGATGGCGAAACACATAAAATTTCATTTACGGATTGGGATATTCCGATAAAAAAAGAACAGCGATTTGAAGTAGTGCCGCTATCGAAAATTTTTAATGCAAAGGTGACTGATATTTTTAATTATAATTATTTATCTCCCCGACCGCAAACGCCTACTTTGCAGCTTCCCACTCAGGGCATAGGGAATTGGTGTTACCCAAATATAGCGGTCACGATCGATGATTCCGGATTGCGAGAAAAAGCAAAAACGAACCAGCAGGTTATAACGCCTCAGGGTATTTCATTACAAACACCTTCCGATTCCAATCAAAAAAATATTGCAATTACATCATTGTGGGACAACTTCCCTGAAAGTATAAGCATCCCTTTACAAGGTAATGCTTCCCATTTGTATGTTATGGTCACCGGTACGACCAACCCAATGCAAAGCAGGTTTGTAAATGGGGAATTAGTGGTCAGCTATACTGATGGCAGTAGGGAGGTTTTGCTTCTTAAAAATCCTGAAAATTGGTGGCCAATAGAGCAGGACTATTTTTCTGATGGTTTTGCATTTAGCACTAATGCTCCCAAACCGCCGAGAGTATACTTGAAATCAGGAATTATTACACGAAGTTTTGAAGACTTTAAGCCAATAAAGGGATATAGTAATTTTGGGATCGACGGTGGTGCTGCAACCATTTTGGATCTACCATTAGATAAAAGCAAAAAACTGGAAACACTTACCTTAAAAACAATCGCTAGCGATGTGGTGATAGGTTTAATGAGCGCGACTCTTATTAGATAATAAATAACAAAAAAACACTAAAGATGAATTCTATGTCAAAGAAACTATATTTATTGCTCTTTCTATTTCTTTTATCAGGAGCTGCTGCATTTAGCCAAAGGCAAATGGAAAACCTGGATCGAGGTGTCATCGCCGTAAAAGAAAAAGGGAATTTTTATATTGGTTGGCGCGTTTTAGGAACAGATCCGCAGCATTTGGCTTTTAACCTGTATCGAAAAAGTGGCGCTAAAAAAGCGGTACGAATCAATACCAGCCTCATTACCGGTGCCACTAATTTTATGGATAACTCCGCCAGCAGTCAGGACGAAAATACCTGGTATGTGAAAAGTGTTCTAAATGGAGTAGAAAAAGAAACAGTAGGAAGTTTCACCATTGCCTCAAACAGTCCTGATAAACAGTATTTGTCGATTCCCATAAAAGAAAAAAAGGGTTACATAGCCAATGATGTTTCTGTAGGTGATCTCAATGGTGACGGGCAGTATGATTTAATAGTTCATTTAACAGGCAGGGGACGGGACAATGCTTCTAAAGGAATGACCGATCCGCCCATTTTTCAGGCTTATACTTTAAATGGCGCTTTTCTTTGGGAAATAAATCTAGGTATCAACATCCGTGAGGGGGCGCATTACACTCAATTTATGGTCTATGATCTGGATGGAGATGGTATTTCGGAATTGGTGTGCAAAACAGCTGATGGATCGATGGATAGTGCCAACAAAATAATTGGGGACGCTTCTAAAGATTGGAGAGATGCCAATCCTGAATCTGCAACCTATGGGAAAATATTAAAAGGGCCCGAGTATCTTTCTGTTTTTAATGGAAGAACCGGAAAAGTAATAACAACGACTGACTATATACCTGAAAGAGGCGACATTGGTGCTTGGGGCGGAAAAGGAGGAAACGGTAAAAATGACGCTACAGGAAATAGGGCAGATCGCTTTACAGCCTGTGTAGCCTATTTGGATGGTGTGCATCCAAGTGTAATAATGTGCCGGGGGTACTATGGAAGAACCGTTCTGTCCGCATGGGATTTTAAAGACAATACATTAACTTCGCGATGGGTATTTGATAGTAAAAACGGAGATAATTTATATTCCGGAATGGGAAATCATGGGCTTTCCGTAGCAGACGTAGATAATGACGGAAAAGATGAAATTATTTTTGGGTCGATGTGTATTGATGATGATGGAAAAGGATTATATACTACCGGTTTTAGACATGGTGATGCGTTACACGTAAGTGATCTTGATCCGGATGTACCTGGTTTGGAAGTTTTTGGAGTACACGAAATTGAAGAAGGTACAAAAGGTCCGGGAGTTGTCTTATTTTCAGCAGAAACAGGAAAGGTATTGTTTACTGAAGCACTAAATGAGGACGTCGGCAGAGGTGTTGCAGACAATATAGATTCAACAAGAATCGGTGCTCAAATGTGGTGGTCAGGAGCTACGTCCCTATACGATATTAAAGGAAACAGCGTTGGAGAAGTCCCTAGGTCTACGAACTTTTTAATTTATTGGGATGGTGATGCTTCAAGGGAGTTACTCAATTCTAATTATATTGACAAATACGGCAAAGGCCGATTGTTTACCGCTGAAGGAGCGCTATCCAATAATGGAACTAAATCAACACCTGCGCTGTCTGCCGATATATTTGGAGATTGGAGAGAAGAGCTGATTCTGAGAAGCTCAGATAACACCGAATTACGCATTTATACCACTACTATTCCCACTGATATAAGGCAGTATACCTTAATGCATGACCCGCAGTACCGACTGGGTATTGTTTGGCAAAATGTAGGTTATAACCAACCGCCACATACCAGTTTTTATATGGGTAAAGGAATGAAACCTGCCCCAAAACCAAATATAGAACTGGTACCTTTCCCTCAATCTATAAAAAAATAATTAAGCTTTTCGGTTGATGCACTTTTTGAAGCAGGAGTCCTGATTTATGAAACTCCTGTTTTAAAGATTGAAGTAGTTTCGTGAAAGTATTACTACTCCAGCTATTGAATTGATACTGTTTGCCAGAATAACAAATAACTTAAATAGAATTCCTGTCGATGAAATTGAAAGGTACTTTTATTTTACCTTTTTCTTTATTGATGATCATTCTGGAAGCACTTTCGCCCATTACTTTAAAATCTGTTGAAATAACGGTTATTCCAAGCAGCTCCTTTAATGGAGTGTCGTTATAGGAGATAATACCAATGTCTTTTCCCAAAACAAATTCATCGTCCCTTACCTGCTTTACTAAATTAACCAGATCAGATTCTTCAATGGTAATAAATAAATCCCCTTTTTTAAGAATCATATCGTCGTACACCTCATTAAGAATTTCAAAATTAAGAGCATGTTCTATGCAAAATTTCTTAAATCCGTGTAAAATTCTTCTGGGATAGGGGTATACTGCATTTTCAGGATAAATTAAAATTAATTTTTTATAAGTGACTATTTTTGTAAGTCCTTCCTTTAAAGCATTGTAAATATCATTTTCAAAATCCTGATAAATTTCAATAATTTCACCGTCCATTCCAAGCTTAATATTATCCATAATAATCAGCTTTTCTTTTGGCAACCTTTTAATAGCTTTAACCACTTCGTCAGTATAACTGACATGTTTCAAATTTTCTGTTTTGAAATGTGGCATTATAACATAGTAGTCGTAGGCTCCTTTATTTTTGTCCAATAAGTTCAAAAACAAGGTTTCGTCACAATGATAAATAAGCAAATCTGTATTGGAATTTGCACCGATGCTATTAACAAAAGAGTTGTAAGTTGTCATTTTATAAGGGCTCAACTTATTAATTAAAAATAGAATATTTACCTTCGAGATTAGTTTTGTTCGGGTTATATAATAGCCCTTGCCTCTAATGGATGAAATTACTTTTCGCTCTTTTAAAATATTGTATGCCTTTTCTACGGTATCCCTGGAAATATAAAAATCCTCACTAAACATATTAATTGACGGGATTTTTTGATCTATTTTGAGATTTCCAATGGAAATATTAAAGATAATAGAATCTACGATCTGCTTGTATTTAGGCACTCGTGAATTTTCGTCTATCTTAATAAATTTAATCATATCCATATTAAATAAATTACATCCCATACTACAGGTATTTAATTTTTAAATTATTGGCATTCTGTTGAGACACTAGTTTTTCGACTAAAAAAAATAAGTGTTGTTACTTCTTATTTTCCTCATTTAGAAGTTGTGGTTTAAAGGAAATAATTTAGCAGCTAAATCTTACTGTAGTATCCATCCTTATCCCAAACAACCTTTTCTACAAAAAAAATACATTTTCATTTTGATGCAATCGATTACACAAATATAGATTTTTAATATTAAATCACTATAATAATATCACTATTATTTTAAATTTTAGATTAAATAAAGAGATATTATAAAAAAAGTAGTATTAAATTATGAGATTACTAAAATAATTACCTCCCTGGAATAACGATTTGTAAAATGTTGACTCAAAAAAGCAACCGTTGATAACTAAAGTATTTTAGAAAACAAGAAACAGCGATATACTCTAATTGTCTGTAATGGTTTCTGTCTAAATAGGTGTTAATTAGGGTAAAGCAAGAGTAGCTGTTAAAATTAATACATCGAATTTTTAGCTTCAGTGTATTTTTAATTGGATGAAAAAATAAGATTGTATCTGTTTGTGAAATTTGTTTTTTGAAGCAGATGCATTTTCTCCTATAAGGATAGTACAGGACAGTTTTGTTTTAGATATTCTTTTATTTTACAAATCTAAAATTAGTAACCCTATAAATTAAAATAGTAGATGGAATCATTACTCGGTATTCTTTTTCACTCCATAGGAGGTTTTTCCTCGGGAAGTTTTTATATGCCTTTCAAAAAGGTGAAAGGTTGGGCATGGGAAAGCTACTGGATTGTAGGGGGATTTTTCTCCTGGTTAATCGTTCCTCCCATTGCAGCTTATTTAACCATTCCTGGTTTTGCCGATATTATTAGGGCGGCAGTTCCAACAGTTAAGGCCGTTACCTATTCTATGGGATTGATTTGGGGAATAGGAGGACTTACCTATGGTCTTGGGGTTCGTTATTTGGGAATGTCATTAGGGAACTCCATTACATTGGGTTTTTGTTCTGCTTTTGGAGCATTAGTGCCTTCTATCTATTATAATTTTCATCCCGTTGCCGGTAAAGTTTCTTTTACTGATATGCTTTCCAATACAGGAGGTCAATTGGTTTTGTTAGGTGTTTTGGTTTGTCTTATCGGAATTGCTATTTCAGGAAAAGCCGGAATGCTTAAAGAACTTGATTTTGAAGGGGCAGATAAGTCGCATATTACTGAAAAAGAATTTAGTTTGGTCAAAGGACTGATCATTGCTATTATTTCAGGTATCCTGAGTTCATTTTTCAATTTTGGAATAGAAGCAGGAAAACCAATGGCAGATGAGGCGGTAAAATTAGGTTTTAATCCTTTGTTTCAAAACAATGTGACTTATGTTGTGTTGCTATGGGGAGGACTTACTACCAACTTTATTTGGTGTATGTACCTAAATTTCAAAAATAAAACTTTCGGGGATTATACTAACAGTCAAACTCCAATCGCTAAAAACACATTGTTCTCAGCTATTGCCGGTACGATGTGGTTTTTGCAATTCTTCTTTTACGGAATGGGGGAAAGCAAATTGGGTAATGGAGCCAGCTCGTGGATTTTACACATGGCAACCATTATTCTGACGGCTAACTTTTGGGGCTTTTATTTAAAAGAATGGTCTGGCGTGTCCAAAAAGACTTTCAGAACATTCCTTTGGGGTATCGGTCTGATCCTGGCTTCCATCTTTTTGGTAGGTATTGGAAATTCACTTTAATTCATATTCAAACTCTTTTATAAACATTTTTATTATAACACTATGTCAAATATAAATACAAACAACATGACTTTTCAGCACGTAAGCTACCTTTGGGATGATGCAAAAGCGGCAGCATTAGCAGGAGATGAAGTAGCACTTTTCATCTATCGTTCTAATTTATTAGGAGCCGATTTGAGACTAACGAACTATGGCGGTGGAAACACTTCTGTAAAAATCACTGATAAAGACCCATTAACAGGAGCAGATTCTGAAGTAATGTGGATCAAAGGTTCCGGTGGCGATATTGGAACATTAACCCGATCGGGTTGTGCAGCGCTTTATTTAGAAAGACTTCGCAATCTGGAGAACGTATACAGAGGCATCGAATTTGAAGACGAAATGGTGGAATTATTCAACCATTGTATTTTTGATTTAGCTTCAAAAGCGCCTTCTATCGATACGCCATTGCACGGTTTCTTACCATTTAAACATATCGATCACCTGCATCCGGATGCTGCTATTGCTATTGCAGCAGCAAAAGACGGAGCCAAAATAACCGAAGAGTTATTCAACGGAGAAATCGGTTGGGTGGGATGGCAACGTCCAGGTTTTGACTTGGGATTACAAATGCGTACTTGTCTTGAAGAAGCTGAAGCAAAAGGAAAAAAATTAAAAGGTGTAATGTTGGGTTCTCATGGTTTGTTTACCTGGGGAGACACTTCATATGAAAGTTATGTCAACACACTTGAAGTAACTGAAAAATGTGCTGCCTATTTAGAAAGCAACTACGGAAAAAAACGTCCAGTTTTTGGAGGTCAAAAAATGGAAAGCCTTTCAGAAGATGCTCGTAAATTGAAAGCGGCCAAAGTAGCTCCGATATTACGTGGTTTCTGTTCATCAGAACGTAAAATGATTGGTCATTATACAGATGATTCCAGAGTTTTGGAATTTATTAATTCGAATGATTTAGAAAAATTAGCTCCTCTTGGAACTTCTTGTCCAGACCATTTCTTGCGTACTAAAATCAGTCCTTTGGTGCTGGAACTAGATCCCAATGAAGATTTATCGGATGTGGAAGCGATTAAAGCAAAGTTAACACCAGCTTTTGAAGCCTACCGTTTGATGTATTCAGAATATTACAATACCTGCAAGAAATCGAATTCACCAGCAATGCGTGATCCGAATCCTGTGGTGATTTTATACCCGGGAGTGGGTATGTTTACCTTCGCAAAAGATAAAACGATGGCACGTTTGGCATCCGAATATTACATCAATGCAGTCAACGTGATGAAAGGTGCTGAGGCTGTTTCAGAATATACCTCATTGCCTCGTCAGGAAGCTTTTGATATCGAATACTGGTTATTGGAAGAGGCTAAATTGCAACGTATGGCTAAACCAAAAGCGTTGTCAGGGCGAATCGCTTTGATTACAGGTTCTGCAGGAGGAATTGGAAAAGCTATCGCAAAAAGATTTGCAGAAGAAGGTGCCTGTGTTGTTATCAATGATATCAACGAAGAGCGTTTGCAAGGTGCTACTGCTGATTTCATCAAGACCTTTGGAAAGGATGCAATTTCTAGCACTTTATTGAATGTAACAGATGAAAACAGTACTGAAAAAGCATTGGATGCTGCCTGTTTGGCTTTTGGTGGAGTAGATATTATCGTTAATAATGCGGGAATCAGTATCTCAAAATCTATTGCAGAACATACCTTAGAAGAATGGGATAGATTGTATGATATTTTGGTAAAAGGACAATTTATTGTTTCTAAAGCAGGAACAGCAGTAATGCGTAAGCAAGGATTTGGTGGAGATATTGTAAATATCGTATCTAAAAATGCAGTAGTTGCAGGACCAAATAACCCTGGTTATGGTTCAGCAAAAGCAGCTCAGGCGCACTTAACGCGTCTGATGGCTGCCGAATTGGGCGCGGATAAAATCCGTGTGAATACGGTAAACCCGGATGCAGTAATCTCTGATTCCAATATTTGGTCAGGCGGTTGGGCTGAAGGTCGTGCCAAAGCGTACGGTATTACCGTGGCAGAATTGCCTGCTTACTATGCCAAACGTACGTTATTGAATGAAATTATATTGCCGGATGATATTGCTAATGCTTGTTTTGCATTCGTTGGTGGCTTGTTGAATAAATCAACAGGAAACGCTTTGAATGTTGATGGCGGAGTAGCAATGGGCTTTTACAGATAAGTTTTTAGATATTTGGTTTAACATGTCTGGTTAACATGTTGATTTTAAATTGGTTTTTAGATTGGTTTTTCTAACGTCCGTGAATTACGGACGTTGGATTTACCTAAATTTCAAACGATTGAAATGTTTGAAAAAGAAGTTTAAAAAAAGTTTTGACAGAGATAAGGTAAAAGAATACTTTTGTACGTGATCAATTCTTTGTTCCAATTTTAAACAGTTCACCCGGGTCTAATGGACCAATTACCACCGCATTCCATACCATGCAAAGTGGTTAAAATACCGGAGCGAAATTACGGAAACTAAATCCTGCATTTCATCAAAACTGCTCCTTTAAAAAGAAGTTTTTTATTTACCTTTAAAAAAAAATATTATGTTAATCGAATCATACAAAATAGCTTCCCATAATGATGACCTGTTAAAGGCTCATAAAAACAAGTTGGTTTTCACAGCGTCAGAGATTGCAGAAACCGAAAACATTATCCAAAAATTAATTGATTTCCAAATTGCCATCCCATCTTGGGCTTTAGGAACAGGAGGAACCCGTTTTGGTCGTTTTCCAGGGGGTGGAGAACCACGTTCATTAGAAGAAAAAATTGAAGATGTAGGTTTGTTACATGCTTTAAACAATGCTTCCGGAGCGATCTCTTTACACATTCCTTGGGATATACCGACAGATTATCAAGCCATTAAAGTATTAGCCGCACAACACAATTTAAAATTTGACGCTGTAAATTCCAATACATTTCAGGATCAGGCCAATCAGGCGCATTCCTATAAATTTGGGTCGTTACAAAACGTAAATAAAGCGGTTCGTAAACAAGCCATTGACCATAATATTGAAGTGATTCAGCAAGGAATTGCTTTAGGTTCTGAATCATTAACGGTTTGGCTTGCTGATGGTTCTTGCTTTCCGGGACAATTGAATTTCCGTAGAGCATATCAAAACACATTGGAAAGTTTAGAAGAAATTTATGCAGCATTGCCATCGAACTGGAAACTGTATTTAGAATACAAATGTGCTGAACCTAACTTTTATTCTACCACAGTAGCCGATTGGGGGCAATCGTATTCTTATGTAAAAAAATTAGGAGACAAAGCCTTCACTTTGGTTGATTTAGGTCACCATTTACCAAATGCTAATATTGAGCAAATTGTAGCATTGTTGCTTATGGAAGAAAAATTAGGTGGTTTCCACTTCAATGATTCGAAATATGGTGATGATGATTTGACTGCTGGTGCATTAAAACCATACCAATTATTCTTGATTTTCAATGAATTGGTAGAAGGAATGGATGCCAGAGGAATGAATCATGCCAAAGATTTAGGCTGGATGATTGATGCTTCTCATAACGTAAAAGATCCCATGGAAGATTTATTGCAATCGGTAGAAGCGATTATGGTTGCTTACGCACAGGCACTTTCTGTTGACAGAAAAGCATTGGAAATTGCTCAAAATGAAAATGATGTCGTTACGGCGCAGGAGATTTTGCAAAATGCTTTTCGCACGGATGTTCGCGCCTTAGTTGCCGAAGCACGTTTGCGTTCTGGAGCTGCATTGAACCCGGTTGGATTATACCGTGATCTTGCAGTAAGAAAGGGACTTATTAATGAAAGAGGATTTAAAACAGTAGCTACGGGCTTGTAAAAACCAATCAAAAATGAATGTAGTAGCGATTTTTGATATTGGTAAAACAAACAAAAAAGTCTTTCTGTTTAATGAAAACTATCAAATTGTTTGGGAAAGATCAGTAAATCTTCCTGAAACAGTGGATGAAGATGGTTTCCCTTGCGAAGATATTGCAGAACTCAGGAACTGGATCGTTTACAGGTTATCAGAAATGCAGGAGTTAAAAGAGTATATCTTAAAAGCGGTAAATTTTAGTACCTACGGAGCAAGTTTTATTTATGTGGATGAAGAGGGTAACTCTTTAACGCCACTATATAATTACCTTAAAGAGTATCCGGAAGCTTTAAAGAAAAAATTTTATGATACATACAAAGGAGAAGAGAAGTTTGCGCTGAAAACAGCTTCTCCTGTTTTAGGAAGTCTAAATTCCGGCATGCAGATTTACCGTTTGAAAGAGGAAAATCCGGAATTGTTTGCGAAAGTAGCCTATTGTTTGCACTTGCCACAATATTTAAGTTCTCTTTTAACGGGCCAATATTTTACTGACATTACCAGTATCGGTTGCCATACCAATCTTTGGAATTTCAAAAAGATGAAGTATCACAAATGGATTAAAAAAGAAAATATTGCCGAGAAAATTCCGCGTATTCATGATGCTGAAAATACCGTAAATGTATTAGGAGGTATAGCTGTTGGAGCAGGATTACATGATAGTTCTTCAGCGATTATCCCTTATATGATAAATTTCACGGAACCTTTTGTTTTGTTGTCCACCGGAACCTGGAGCATTTCGATGAATCCGTTCAATACTACACCACTTACTTTTGACGAAATGCAATACGATTGTTTGTGTTATTTGCAATACAAAGAAAAGCCAGTAAAGGCAGCTCGCTTGTTTGCAGGAAATGAGCATGAAGTGCAAACCAAAAAGTTAGCGAGTCATTTTGGAGTGCCCCTGGATACGTATAAAGAGGTCGTTTATGATAAAAACATCATTTCTAAATTGAGAGAAATCAACCTTAAAAGGTATTCTTCCAGTGAAGATAAATATAAAATACTTAAGGAATCTCCTTTTGAAAAGAGAAACCTTGGCGATTTTAAAAATTACGAAATTGCCTATCATCAATTGATGTTGGATATCATTGCACAGCAAATTCTTTCCACCCAATTAGTGATTCATAACAGTCCCGTTAAAAAAGTATTTGTGGACGGTGGTTTTAGTAAAAACGCTATTTTTATGAATTTACTGGCAGAAGCTTTCCCGGAAATGGAAGTATATGCCGCTTCAATGGCGCAAGCCAGTGCTTTAGGTGCTGCATTGGCCATTCATAAAAATTGGAATCCGAAGCCGATTCAAAATGATTTGATTGATTTAAAATTTTACAAACATTAATATGAAAATTGGACTTTTTATACCCTGTTATGTGGACCAATTTTACCCAAAAGTGGCTATTGCAACCTATGAATTATTACAGAAATTAGGCTGTGATGTTCGTTTTCCAATGAAGCAAACCTGTTGCGGGCAACCCATGGCCAATAGCGGATACGCTCATTTGACGAAAGGTTGCGACAGCAATTTTATTGCCAATTTTGCCGAATTTGATTATATTGTTTGCCCTTCGGGAAGTTGTGTATTGCATGTCAAAGAACATTTGCATGATCAAAACAATGAAGCATTGGCTTCTCAAATAAGAAAACGAGTTTTCGAATTAACGGAGTTTATTACTGATATTTTGAAAATCGAAATGGTTCCCGGAAATTTCCCCCACAAAGTAGGTATGCATCAAAGTTGCCACGGACAGCGTGGATTGAAGCTTTCGCAAATGAGTGAGTTGAATGCTCCTTTTTTCTCTAAACCGGAACAATTGTTAAGCAAAGTAGCAGGAATACAGCTGGTTTCCTTAAGCAGAAAAGATGAATGTTGTGGATTCGGAGGTACTTTTTGTGTTACCGAAGAAGCTATTTCTGTAAAAATGGGGCAGGACCGAATAAAAGATCATGAAGACCATCAGGTAGAATTCATTACCGGTGGTGATATGTCTTGTTTAATGCACTTAGAAGGCATTTTGAAAAGACAAAAAAGCCCGATACAAATTATTCACATTGCGGAAATATTAAACGCTACTATATGAAACGTAATTTAGAACATAGCGAAGCCGCAGCGATTTTTAATAAAGATGTTAAACGAGTAGACTGGCATGATGAAACGCTTTGGTTTGTTCGTGAAAAAAGAGATAAAGCAGCGTTTCAAATTCCGGAATGGGAATTGCTAAGAGAAACAGCTTCAGACATCAAGAATAATGTGCTTTCGAATATTCATGATTATTTACTTGAATTTGAATCGAATGCCCAGAAAAACGGAGTTACTATTCATTGGGCTGCGGATGCCGATGAGCACAATAAAATAGTCCATTCCATAATGGAAAAACATGGCGTGAAGCAGATGGTTAAATCTAAATCAATGCTTACTGAAGAATGCCATTTGAATGAATATTTATCCGAAAAAGGAATTGATGTAATCGATTCCGATTTAGGAGAACGTATTGTTCAACTTAGAAAAGAACCGCCAAGTCATATTGTTCTACCTGCGATTCACCTCAAAAAAGAAGATGTAAGTGAAACTTTTCACGAGCATCTGGGAACTGAAAAAGGAAACAATGACCCCCAATATTTAACCGAAGCGGCGAGATTACATCTAAGAGATACTTTCCTTACGAGAAAAGTGGCTTTGACAGGAGTCAATTTTGCCATTGCTGAAACAGGTGAAATAGTAGTGTGTACCAATGAAGGTAATGCTGATATGGGTGTGCATCTTGCTGATGTACATATTGCCTGTATGGGTTTTGAAAAAATAATTCCGCAGCGCAAACATTTGAGCGTTTTCCTGCGATTATTGGCAAGAAGTGCTACCGGACAACCGATTACCACTTTTTCCAGTCATTTTAAAACGCCTAGAGACGGGAAAGAAACGCATATTGTTATTGTTGATAATGGCAGAACGACCCAATTGGGCAGAGAAGATTTCAGGAGTTCATTGAAATGCATCCGTTGTGGGGCATGTATGAACACCTGTCCGGTTTACAGACGAAGTGGAGGACATAGTTATCACAATGCGGTGGCGGGACCAATTGGTTCCATATTGGCACCTAATTTGGACATGAGCAAAAATGCCGATTTGCCTTTTGCCAGTACACTTTGTGGTTCCTGCACCAATGTTTGTCCGGTAAAAATTGATATTCACGATCAATTGTATAAATGGCGTCAGGTATTGGTAAAAGAAGGACATTCTCCATTGGGAAAAACAGTCGCAATGAAAGGGATGGCAACCGTTCTGGCCAATCCCATGGTTTTTGATTTCGCTGGCAAAGCAGGACGATTTGTGATGAAAAACATGCCGATTTTGGTCAATAATAGCCTTAATCCCTGGTATAAACAAAGAGAAATGCCTGCACCACCTGAGGAATCATTTAGAGAATGGTACAAGAAAAATGGAAAGGAATCTAAAGACAAACAAAATGAGTAGCAGAGCCAGTATTTTAGAAAAAATAAAACAAAATCAACCGACAGCAATCAGTGAATTACCCGATTTGGGTGCTTTAGGGTTGGAAGCTTTTGAGATACTCGATAAATACAAGGCAGTATTGCAGGGTATTGGTGGAGACTTTGTTGAAGTTCCTAATTATGAAGCTATAGTTGGCTTTGTCAAGAAAAATTATGCTACCGAAAAAAGGATAATCACTACCATTCCGGAACTTGCTGAAATAGCTGCGACTGATTGGTTTAACGATGATCCGCATACGTTAGAAAATGTAGAATTGACTTTAATTAAAGCTCATTTTGGTGTGGCTGAAAATTCTGCCTTGTGGGTAACGGATGCTATATTAGGACAGCGTGTTGCTCCATTCATTACGCAATATTTGGCAATTGTAGTGCCTAAAAAAGACATTCTGGCCACTATGCATCAGGCGTATGACCGTATCGGAAATCAAGAATATGGTTTTGGGACTTTTATAGCCGGACCTTCGAAAACAGCAGATATTGAGCAATCATTAGTTTTAGGCGCCCATGGAGCCAGAGGATTAACGGTGTTTCTTATGGACTAGTTTTTTATTTTTTCCCTGAAAGAGCCAATTTAAGAGCAGCAGAAATGAGAATGCATTTTTTAATGGTTTTACATTACGAATTTTATCAAAAATAAAAATAGTAACCAATAAATGAAAATTCATAATGGAAGAAAGCAACAAAACCTTAGGAGAATTTATTATTGAAAACCAAAAAGATTTTCAATATTCATCAGGTGAACTATCTCGAATTTTTAACTCTATCCGATTGGCTGCAAAAGTAGTCAGTTATAAAGTGAACAAGGCGGGATTAGTAGATATTATTGGCGCTATAGGAGAGAAAAACATACAAGGCGAAGACCAGCAAAAATTGGATGTTTATGCCAATGAAACTTTTATTCAAACCTTAATAAATCGCGAGATTGTCTGTGGTATTGCCTCAGAGGAAAATGATGATTTTATCACAGTGCAAGGTAGCGACAACAGCAATAATAATAAATATGTTGTTTTGATGGATCCTTTAGACGGGTCTTCAAATATAGACGTGAATGTTTCAGTTGGAACCATTTTTTCCGTTTATAGGAGAGTATCACCCTTAGGAACGCCAGTCACACTGGAAGATTTTTTGCAGCCTGGAATCAACCAGGTGGCAGCTGGTTATGTGATCTACGGAACCTCGACGATGATTGTTTATACGACGGGTCACGGCGTAAATGGATTTACTTTGAATCCCGCTATTGGGACTTTTTACTTATCACATCCAAAAATGAAATTTCCGGTTGATGGCTCTATTTATTCTGTAAATGAGGGGAATTATGTTCATTTTCCGCAAGGAGTCAAAGATTATATTAAATATTGTCAATTGGAAGAAGCCGACAGACCTTATACCTCAAGATATATTGGAAGTTTAGCTTCAGACATGCATAGAAATATGATTAAAGGAGGGATCTATTTGTATCCAACCAGCTCAGGGGCAGCCAAAGGAAAATTAAGACTGTTATATGAATGTAACCCGATGGCATTTATAGCAGAACAGGCTGGGGGCAAAGCTTCAGACGGGGTTTCCAGAATAATGGAAATTTTACCTACAGCATTGCATGAAAGAACTCCTTTCTTTTGTGGTAGTGCCAATATGGTGCAGAAAGTGGAAGAATTTATACATAAAGCGGTATTGGAGAATTATTAGTGCCAGCTGCTCATCGAGCAACAGGATTAATGGTGTTTCATATCGATTAATAGTATAGTAAAAATGGCACTTCCTTCTCAAAGATGTGCCATTTTTGCTATTATAATTTCTTCCTTTCGGTATGTAGTCCCAATTGGATTTGTTATTTATTTTTTACCTTCCTTATCTTTTTTAATGGCAAAATTTTGAAATTTGTACAACAATGAAAACATAGCATATCGCTTTAAAACTGTATTTTCAGTATCGATGACCGCTGTAGGTGTTATGGTTCTCATGGTACTTTGATTTTGATTCAAGATGTCATAAACCTTTACTTTGAACGTCATTTTATCGTTATAGAATTTATAGGACAAACTCGTATTCCACAGATAGAAATCTTTTTTGAAACCACCCGAAATATTAGAATTATAGGAATAGCCAAAATCATTCCCGAAAACCCAATTCTTTGGCCAATAATTAGTCGTTTCAATATTAAAATTATGTAATTTATTAGATCTTGAACCAATGTTATTGTTCGTATATCTTGTTTTATCATAGGAAAAGTTATAGGACGGTTTTATACTTAGCAATTCCCCATAGTCATATGATAATCTTAAACCCGATGAAAATCGCAATGTTTTTGCAGCATACAATTCCCCATTCGTAAAACCTTTATCCAAGTTTAAATTAGCATTTACCCCAAAATTATAACCGAAAGTATGCGCCTCTTTTTTTATTGATTTACTCCAATTAGCGCCTAAATTAGCATTGTAAGTTCCAAATACGTTTGCATAAGTGGTGGTTTGTTTTCCGTTTTCGTTATATACAGAAGATGGGACGAAGTTGATGTCATAATAGGTTAGATTCGAATATACGTAATAACCGGAGCGGGATTGGAAATCATAATTTTCAAAACCAAAATTAGTCCTGTGATTTTTTTGTAGTCTAATTTCTGGATTGCCAATAATAGTGTTCAATGGATTTTCTAAATTAGCAACAGACAAAAAATAATCTCCTTTGGGAATCCAAAAGCCACTATGGTATCCCCCACGAAATGTTTTTGATTTTGATAATTTATAAGTAAAATCGATATCTGCATCTGGAATAACAAAGTTTTTATTCAAATCAGTAGTGGAATTCAAATACAAAGAACGGAAGTCTGCTCTGACAAAGAAGGCATTCGCCGATACTCTTAAATCAAATTTATTTTTACGGATTGCAAACCCTACCGAAGGAGTAATTTGTAATGTTGATGAAGAAATAAAATTGGTCATCAATTCACTACGATCGCTATAGGTATCTGTACCCGAATTAAAATCGAACGTTTTTTTGTCATCAGATGTTTTATCCAAATAAGAAGAGATGTTGAAATTGATACTTAAAGAATCGGTAATGGGTTCTGTATACCGAATGGAGTTAGCGTATTTATCTCTCAGATTGATTGTTCTGCTCTTCTGATTACGAATGTCATCTGGATTAGTCCCTTGATAGAACAAGGTAGTCGAATTTGTCAAAGAATTGGAATCGTTTTTTGAATTTATATTTTGAAAATTCGTCGTAAAAAACCTTCCTTTTTTCTTCATTGATTTAAAAAAGGAAATATTGTTTTCGAAATTTGTATAGTCAGTTTCCAAACTCTTTAATGAGTTGCTTTCATTTATCAATTGGTTGGTATCATCCCAAGTCGCTTTATTATAATCAGAACTTGATGTAGTAGAACCTTTTTTTAATTTGGGCGTAATGATGACTTTAGTTGAAGGGTTAATTTGATATTCAAAATTAAGATCCAGATCATGTCCAAAAAATTCTCTTTTGGTCGCAGTATTTGACTTGGAAAGAATAGTACTCGTTGGCAACACAGTAAGTTCTGTCGTTTTATTTTTATTTTCAGAATCAGAATTAGTAAAAGAATAATTCCCATTGGGTTTAAATCCTTTAAACCATTCATCGGAATAATTCAACCCGATCATATTTGATCGAACAATTCCATTTCCGACACTCGAAACGTTGTAAGCGCTACCAACTCGTGAACCCGAATTTCTTCCACCGCCCATATTGTCAAAAACTTCATCCATAGAAAACCCGGAAGCATTGATATTATTAGAAGATGCTAAAAAACTTAATCTTCTCTTATCCTTAAAATAACTCATCAATGTACTGGTTTCATAACGATTTGCTGTCCCGTAGCCCCCCATGAATTTCCCGAAAAAACCTTTGTTTTTGTCTTTTTCTGTAGTTAGATTTATCGTCGAATTATTAGAACTGGAAGCTTGCTTTGTGAACTCTTCTTCTTTAGTTTTGGTATCTGAAACTTGTACTTTCTTAATTAGCTCTGATGGCAAATTTTGAAGCGCAATTTTTCCGTCTTCACCAAAAAAGGGTTTCCCATTGACCAAAATCTGATTGACTTCTTTTCCGTTTACGGTAATTTTCTTGTCTGCATCAATAACCACTCCTGGCAATTGTTTCAATAGTGCCTCAACATTGGCATCGGGGCGCATTTTAAATGAAGACGCACTAAATTCTAAAGTATCTTTCTTGATGCGTATTGGCGGAGCCATACTTTTTACAACCACTTCGCTAAGTATATTTAGCTGTTCTGTCAATTGCAAAATGCCCAAATCTTTATTCGTCGTAATTTTTTCTATTTTTTGAGAGAACCCTTTATAGCCTTCCGCGGATATTTTCAAAATCACATTTTGGGGAATTTTATTGAGCTCCAGTTTAAAAAATCCATTTTTATCGGAAATAGTATAATTAACAACTGCAGAATCTCTAGCCGAAATCAGATAAACCGTTGCTGACTCTATAGGCAATTGCGATTTATCCTTTACTATTTTACCTTTTAAGATACTATTGTTTTGCGCAAATGAAGAAAAATAGCATAGTAACGAAAAAATAATGCTCAAAGTTGTTTTCATATGATTCGTATTATAAATAGATTGGCCCTTGATTGTAGGTTTTTATTTAATATTTCAAACGTACTTATTAATTAGGGCAAAACTGTTCTGAACTGTTTGTTAAAGAAATGATCAAATAAATAAATAAATACTGTTTAATGGGCTCTTAAATTACTCCATAAATAAAATCATAGATTGGTACACTTGTACCGAAAATCTCATTCATTCTAAGTTGAATGACGAATTCAAATATTAAAATACAACTTTTTAAAAACCTCTGAATCATTTATTTAATTTCGTTTTATTCAATTGTAAATCATGCTTTTTAAGGTTGCCATTTGGAGGAATCGACTTTAATTTAAGGATCCAATTTTCTATCTATTTATCTTGATTACTTGTTTGAAATGTATTGCTTATTAGGATGCTATATTTTTTTTGGTTTTTTAATTTATAACGTATGCTAATAAAACCTACTTTTGTACAATCGATTGTATTATATTATATCTTATGGTATTTCTTTGTAATTAATGGAAATGAAGTAAAATCTTTTGCAACAAATTTTTTTTTTTCCGGCATCTTGAAATTTTACAGATTCAGATTACAAATAAGTCAAGTTCTAAGATTTTGGTCGTTGATCCAAATATAAAAATGTGTTGGTAATACCACTTTAGAAGATTCCAAATTTGGAAATAAATAACAAATTTTAGAATTTATGCGTATAAATTTTATTTTTTATTTGTTATTTTTGAAAGTCGCAATAGAAACAAAAAAGTCATTTTAAACTATTTGGCGAAAGAAATATAATGAAAAGCAAACAGTTAATTGGGGTTCTATTTTTTTTGGTTAGCTGTTTCTCTCATGCGCAATTTTCAAATTTAAAATTTGAAAATTTCGATACATCAAAAGGACTTTCGAGTAGTACCTGCGTTGATATTTTTCAGGACCGTGAAGGTTTTTTATGGTTTGGAACCATAGATGGTCTTAATAAATACAATGGTTATGAATTTGAAATTTACCGAACTATTCTGGACGATCCACATTCAATCAGTAATAATAGAATAAAGGTTATAACTGAAGATAGTTATGGACGTTTGTGGATTGGAACCGGTAATGGATTGAATGTTTTTGACAAGAATACAGAGCAATTCTATAAGATTGATTTATATCAGAAGAAGGCAGGTGAAGCAAATTTCCGTGAAGTTATAAATGGTCTTCTGTACCATAAAAAAACCAATACGCTTTGGGTGGTTTCTAAAAATGGAGTTATTAAATTGTTGCTGGACAATACTGGAGGTGGTTCTTATGATACCATTAAGTTTACACATTATATCCATAATCCAAAAGATGACCGATCGATAGACAGCGATGACGTAACTAATGTACTAGAAGATCACAGTGGGAACGTATGGTTAGGAACTAAAGGAAACCATTTACATCAGTATAATCCTAAAACTAATAATTTCATACGATTTCCAATCGATTTCAAAGGCAGTCAATATTTGGATCATTTGCCTAAGCAAATTCTTGTAGACAATGAAGGGGATTTTTGGATAGGAAATGACATCTCCCATTTATTTTTGTTTGATACTAAGAAACGCAGTTTTAGAGATATTTCCCCTGAGCATAAAAGTATTCCAATTTTTCACCTTTATCAGGACAAAAAAGGCATAGTTTGGGTTTCTACGGATGGAGGCGGACTTTTTCTAATGGACAAAAAGAAAGGTTTGATCCAACACCTGACATACAATCCTTATGATCCTTTTTCATTGTCAAACAATCAGCCTTCAAAAGTTTTGGAGGATAAAAACGGGATTTACTGGATTGCCACCTATAATACCGGGGTTAATAAATTAGCAATGTCTAAAACCTCTTTTGGACATTATTTTTATAAAAAGGAAAGCAATGAAGGGTTGAGTGCCAAAATCGCACAATCGGTGTTAGAGGATAGTAAAAAGAGAATTTGGATCGGTACTGATGGTGGAGGTTTGAATCTTTTTAATGAGAAAAATGGTACTTTTAAGCATTTCAGGGCAAGACCAGGAGATCCCAATTCTTTGAGTTCAGATAAAATTGTATACCTGCTGGAAGGGGATAATGGTGTTTTATGGGTATGCACTTGGGATAGTGGATTGAACAAGTTTTATACCGAAACTGGAATAGTTAAATCCTATCAATACAATCGGAATAATCCGTTCTCAATAGGGCAGAATACCGTTTGGAGTGCCGAAAAGGATCTTCAGGGAAGGTTGTGGTTGGGTACTTCAACTGCAGGTTTAAATTTGTTTGATCCTGCTACTGAAAAATTTTACCAATACAAGAATATTCCGGGTGATTCGAACAGCTTAATAAGCAATTTTGTGTTTTCACTTTTTATTGATTCAAAAAACCGCCTTTTTACCGGTACCTCACAGGGATTATGTTTTGCGGTGTTGAACAAACTAAAAGGAGACATCCCTAAAAAAATAAAATTCACTGAAATCAAAATAAAAAACATTCAGGGTAACCGGATAAATTATATAACCGAGGATTATAGCGGAAATATATGGGTTGGAAGCGATATGGGGTTATATGAACTAGATCCTCAATTAAATTTGAAACATTCCTATTCTTCGCTGAACGGATTGCCTAATAATTTAGTTGTGGGTATACAGGAAGATAACAACAGGAATTTGTGGATCACCACCAAGGGAGGTTTGTCATTACTAAATCCCAAAACGCAAACTTTTAAAAATTTCAATGCTCATGACGGGCTTCAGGGAACTGAATTTCAAAGTAAATCGATAGCCAAAATTCAAGACGGTCGTATTATTGTGGGGGGAATAAATGGCTTTAATATTTTTAATCCCAACAATATTTCATTAAAATCGAATATTGTAAATCCGGTTGTTACTGAAATAAGGTTGTTCAATAAGAAAATCAATGCGGGTGATACCATTAATGGCAGAATACTACTAAATAAATCGGTAACAAAGATTAAAAAAATAGAGCTTAAGTATAATGAAGGATACATTTCTTTTAGTTTTGTGGCGCTGAATTTCCAAAACCCGGAACGGGTTAAATACGCCTATAAGATGAATGGGTTGGATGAAAATTTTATTAATGCAGGAAACAGCAGGATTGCCAATTACTCTAATCTGGAACCGGGAAATTATACTTTTGAAGTAGTGGCTTCTGTCGACGGGCAGTGGCAGCAGGCAAGGAAATCTTCTATTCAAATTGCGGTACTGTCACCGCCTTGGAAAACGTGGTGGGCGTATAGTATTTATGTATTGGCGTTTGTTTCGGTACTTTGGTTCTCGATCTATTATTATACTAAAAAGGTAAGAGAAGACAAAGAACAGGAGTTAGATCAAATGAAATTAAACTTTTTTATCAATGTCTCTCATGAGTTCAGGACACCTCTAACACTAATTTTAAACCCCGTTGATAAAATTCTTTCTGCTTATAACGATCCTGAGGAAGTTAAAAAATCGGCACTTATAATTCAAAGAAGCAGCAGACGCCTTTTACATCTTGTAAATCAGCTTCTCGATCTGAGAAAAATGGATCTTGGAAAAACGGAACTGGAACTCAGCCGTATGAATATAGTGAAGTTTAGTAAAGACATTTTTTTGTTGTTTGAAGATCTGGCAAAGGCGAAAGGTATTCGGTTTGTGTTTGATGCGTCAAAAAAAGAAATTTATGGAATGTTCGATCCTGATAAAATTGAAAAAATTCTAACCAATCTGCTGTCAAATGCGGTTAAATTTACCGATAAAGGTGGCACGGTGATCGTGTCTCTTTCCGAATTAAATCAAGAAAAGAGTAAGACCGTCTTATGGTTTTTTAGAAAATTAAGGAGAGAAAGGCTACTTGAAATCCGAGTTTCAGATACTGGAATAGGTTTGAAAAAAGAACAGTTAAAAGAAGTGTTTCAACGATTTTTTCATGCAGATACCTCGAAGACAGGTACTGGAATTGGACTGAATTTTATTAAAAGTTTAGTTGAATTGCACAAAGGAGAGATTGTAGTGGAGAGTGAATATCAGATTGGAACTACCTTTAGTGTCAGATTGCCCGCGGATCTCCTCGTAGATAAAAAAGAGTCTGTTAGTTTGTATCAGGCAGGCAATTACAAAATAGACAGAAACTCTTTAACATCTGCTGAGTACGAAATTGCAATATCTAATGAAGAGGATGATACCATTTCTTTGGAGTCTGAAAAAGGAAACAGACCCGTTGTTCTCATTGTTGAGGATAATAAAGAACTACGGAATCATCTCAAAAACGAATTGAGTAATCAGTTCCAAGTTAAGGAAGCCGCAAACGGACTCATTGGATTAGAAAAAGTAAGAAAATATTATCCGGATATCGTTATTAGTGATGTGATGATGCCAGAGATGGATGGTTTTGAATTGTGCAGACAGGTTAAAAATGACTTAGAGACCAGTCATATTCCTGTTATATTGTTAACCGCAAGGAGTTTAGAAGAGGATAGGATCGAAGGATATGATACTGGTGCAGATGAATATCTTTCCAAACCATTTAATATAAATGTTTTAAAAGCCAGAATTAAAAACCTGCTGGAAGCTAGGAAAAGAGCAAGAGAACGTTTTGCCTCAATTGGCGGTATTCTTCCTTCCAGTGAAATTACAACAAACTCGATTGATGAAATGTTTCTGGATAAAACTACCAAAATTGTGGTCGACAATATTTCTGATCCTGATTTTACATTGGAGGATATAATAAAAGAACTGGGATTAGGCAGATCACAATTCTACAGAAAAATTAGTTCTATCACTGGACAAAATCCGAGTAATTTCATTCGAACTGTCAGGTTAAAATATGCTTCGGAATTATTAGTGAGTAAAAAGTATTCTATCAAAGAAATAACACATATGTGTGGCTTTAATTCTTCTGCCTATTTTACCAAAACCTTTAAAGAGCTTTTTGGTTTGACTCCTACGCAGTTTGCTGAAGGAAAACCGAAGTAATAATTTCTAATTGTCTTCTTATCGTTTAACGTTTAATTTACGTCAGTCCGAAGTTTATTCTTTGTAAAGAATCAAACTTCGGACTGACTTTTTAATGATGATTCACCAACAGTTTATTTCCTTCTTATTTTAAAATATAAATCCATTTGGACTTCTATTTTACGTCATCAAAATATGTTTTTAGATGAAACTGAATTTTATACACCCCCTTTTTTAGGTTAATTTAAAGAACTGCCTTATATCTTTTATTTGGTAATATTTTTTCTTTAAAAATGCATTATATTGAAAAAATACTACTTTTTTGTAACATACCATTAAAAATAGACGATAATTTATATAGAATGAATTATAATTTATCTTTAAATCTAGCTAATCTGGGTAATTTTGATATGTTGAGAAGCCAATAAATTATTAATCTAAGGTTAATGCATTATGAATTGTCAATGAGTTTATGGGTATCAGTATTGATATTATAGAATAGATTAAACGTTCCGGATTTTAATTTTTCAACAAGTTGAGTTTGGAATTCAAAATACAAATTTTGGTTGGTTTGTAGTTTTTTTACATAACAGTTGCCGATGTTTTTATGTCGGCAGCTGTATACCAAAATAAGAAGTCAATTTAATAACAACCTATAATTGCAAGGATCGAAATAAAATTTTGTTTAAATAATTTATTTAAAAATTTAGTTGTTTACGTTTACTTTAATACCGGAATTAACCTTAATTAACCTAAATATGATTAAAAAAATGAGAAAAAAGTACCTGATTCCTAATTTACTCAGTAAAAGATGGAGTTTAACTGTGCTATCCATGGCACTGGTGTCGACAAACTTGTTACAGGCCAAAGAAAATACTATTGAATCTAGTATAGAGGTCAGAATGGTTATGGAACAAGAAAAAATTGTTACAGGAAAGGTAGTCACTTCTGAAGATAATATTGGAATTCCAGGTGTTACTGTTCTTGTAAAAGGAACACACAAATCTGTTGTTACGGATTTTGACGGTAATTATAAGATTGGAGTTAGTTCTGATAATGACGTACTGGTGTTTTCTTCCATTGAAGTGGTCCAGCAGGAAATTAAAGTAGGGGGCAGATCAGTAATTGATATAACCATGACATCCAGTGCGGAGAGCATTGAACAACTTCAACAGGTAATTGTGATAGGGTATGGTTCGCAGAAGAAAACAGATCTTACTGGTGCTGTTACGACGCTGAAAGCAAAAGATATTAATGGTATCAGAGGAGGTAATGCTGCGGAAGCGTTACAAGGTAAAAGTGGTTTAACTGTAGTGTCATCAGGATCACCGGGTGCAAGTCCTGTAGTTAGAATTCGTGGTATCGGTACCAACAGCGATGCTTCTCCGCTCTATGTAGTAGACGGTATGATGACAAATGATGTAACTTGGCTGAATCCCAAAGATATTGAATCAATGAGTGTATTGAAAGACGCTTCGGCTACAGCTATTTATGGTTCCAGAGGAGCGAATGGGGTAATCGTGGTTACGACAAAAAAAGGAAAATTAGGGAAAAACATTATTTCCTATTCAGGAAGTGTCGGTAGCCAATTTGTAGTTGATAATTACAAGGTAGCCAATGGAAGTCAGTATGCGACGCTGATGAATACAGTTGCTTCCACGGCCGGACAGGCACAGCCCTACCAAATTCCTTCACAGTATGGAAAAGGAACAAACTGGATGGACGAAATCAGCAGGACGAGCTTGATGAGCGAGCATCAGGTATCTGCTTCAGGAAGTACTGAAAATATAAGCTACAATATAAGCTTAGGGTATTTTGAACAGCAAGGGGTTTGGAACAATACAGATTATAACCGTTGGACTTTACGGATCAATAATGACTATAAACTGAACAGTAAGATAAAAATCGGGCATAATTTCAATGTCAGCAACGCAAATACAGGTCAGGCATTGACGTATAGAACAGTACGTTCTGTTCTTTCAGGCTCACCGCTTATTACACCTAAAAATGTTCAAGGAGCATGGAATCCGATGCAGAACAATGATTTGATTAACCCTGCTGCAGAATTAGATTTGAATAAGGAAGCCAATACAAAAGATCTTCGTTTTGTAGGGGACTTATGGGGAGCCTGGGACATTATAGACGGACTTCAGTTTAAGACATCATTTGGAGAAGACTGGATGCTTACGCGATTTGACCAGTTTCTGCCGCAGTACAGCATAAACCCTTCATTCCAATTCAATAATCCAAGTAGCTATACTGAAAACTACAGTACTAATAATACATGGTTATGGACCAATACACTAACCTATGATAAAAAATTTAATGAAAGCCATCGTCTAAACCTACTTGCCGGCCAGAGTTCAGAAGCGACCCAGTTTCGTGGTTTGGGAGCCACAGGCAAAAAATATGCTGTGGATAATCTGGATTATGTTTCTATATATTCGGCTAGTATAAATAACAGGACAGTAAATGCGTTTCTGCCGGCAAAATCATCAAGACAATCGTTTTGGTTCAGAACTAATTATGCATTAAAGGATCGTTATCTGTTTACGGCAACAATCCGTGCTGATGGTTCCTCAAAATTCGGTCCCAACAACAGATGGGGGTATTTCCCTTCTGCAGCTTTAGGCTGGAGAATCAGTGAAGAAAGTTTCCTAAAACAGCTAAGCTGGCTTAATAACTTAAAAGTAAGAGGAAGCT
This sequence comes from Flavobacterium kochi, assembly GCF_048286715.1. Lineage (NCBI taxonomy): Bacteria > Pseudomonadati > Bacteroidota > Flavobacteriia > Flavobacteriales > Flavobacteriaceae > Flavobacterium > Flavobacterium kochi. The sequence goes on along the minus strand of NZ_JBLVPW010000004.1, from coordinate 173,725 downwards.
GGGGTATGACCGGTAATGACAAAATTTTTAATAACGTGGCTTATGCACTGGTAACACAGAGCGATGAATTTCATGCGGTTTTCAACAACCAGGTGAACCCTGGGGCTGGTATCGTAAATGATTATAATCCTAATGTAAAATGGGAAAACAATGTTCAGGCTGACTTGGGTATGGAAATGAGTGCACTGGATAACAGACTTACTTTTGAATTTGACTATTTTAACCGCAAAACAGAAGATTTACTGATGATATTGCCTATACAGGGCGGTTCTGTAGGTATAGCTCCGACATACAGTAATGCCGGCTCAGTACAAAATAAAGGATATGAGGTAATGTTAGGATGGCAGGATAACAAAAATAATTTTAAATATGGAGTCAGCTTCACAGGAAGTTCTTTTAAAAATGAAGTTGTTGACTGGAATGGCCTTACTACTACCAATACAACATTCTCTACAAATTTACAGACCCGTATAAAGGAAGGTCAGCCCTTTAACTATTTCTATGGCTACAAAACCCAAGGGATTTATCGCACACAAGCCGATGTTGACACTTGGAATGCCTATGCGGTAAGCAAAGGAAAAACAGCTTACCATACAGCTGCAAAATTAGGAGATATGATTTACGTGGATACTAATGGAGATGGCCAGATAACTCCTGATGATCAGACTAATATTGGAAGTCCGTTCCCTAAATTTACAGGAAGTATTGCTTTGAATGCAGAGTATAAAAATTTTGATTTTAATTTTGATTTTACCGGAAGTTTTGGGGCAAAGGTGATGAATAACTCTTATAACGATTTTACCTCGCCTAACAATAATATGCATACAGATTGGTTGGATTCATGGACTCCTATTAATACCGGAGCAACTATGCCGCGTCTGGCTGCAGGATCTGTAAACATGAACAGAACAATAGATATTATGGTATTCAACGGGAACTATGTAAAATTGAGAAGTGCAACACTAGGTTATACACTGCCGGATTCAGCTACTGAAAAAATGGGAATAAACAAATTGCGATTTTATTTCACAGGAGCCAACCTGTTATATTTCACTAAGTACAAAGGTTTTACTCCGGAATTGGCTGATGGGCTTGATTACAATTCTTTTCCTATCTCAGGCAGTATGCAATTTGGTATGAACCTTAATTTTTAATTAATAATAAAACTCATTAAGCATGAAAAAGCTAAAATATATATTAACCATTGCCGGATTAAGCCTTTTGGTTTCTTGCGATGATTTCCTAGATGTTACTCCTCCGTCACAGCTGACTACTGATGTTTATTTTTCTGATGAAGAAAGTATAGATGACGCCCTGAACAGGGTATACTCTTCAGTCAACTGGCGCTTCTTCAGATTGGGAACCATGTATTTTACATCACATGAATTTTCTTCGGATGATGTGAAAATGAATACTGCTGATGTCAACTTTACTTCAGCCTATACCTTCACCAATAGCCCTTCTAATATATATATAGAGCGTCTTTGGGAAAGATGGTATCTGTATCTCAACGACTGTAACCAGGTTTTAAAACTGGCAAGTAAGTATAATGATAGTAAAGCTGCGCAGTACAATGCACAAGCGCGTTATTTCAGGGCATACTGGCACTTTGATCTGGTAAATATTTTTGGAGATGTGGTGATACGTGATCATGTACCTACGGCGGACGAATTTAATATTCCTAAAAGCCCACAGGAAGATGTTTACAAACTTATCATCAGCGATCTTGAATTTGCTGCAGAGAATCTGCCTACCCGCCAGGAATGGGGAGTGAGCAATCTGGGACGTGTTACCAAAGGTACAGCATTAGGATTATTGGCTAAAGTTTATCTATACAGACAAGATTATACAAATGCCTATAAGTATGCAAAACTGTTAGTACAAAGTGGTGAATACAGTCTTGATCCTAATTATAGAGCCTTATTTTCTACAGATGGTAAATATTCTGTTGAAAGTATGATGCCAGGGCATTATATCTATCAGAATATTGCAGGCCGTACCAGAAATCCTTATGTAGAATTTCAGGGAATTCCGGGATCGGGCCTTGGAAGTGCATTTTTTGCTCCATCTGATGATTTAGTGAACAGTTTTGAAGTTAATGATCCACGTAAAGCCGCTTCTATTTTTAACAAGGGTGAAACAATTGTGGGTTATACAGGTGCCATCAATTGGGCTTCCGGGTTTCAATATGCAAATAAAAAAGTTATTTGGCCAGCGACACAATGGCCTGACGCTGATTTTTTTAAGCAACAACTTAATCTTCCATTTCTGCGTTATGCCGATTTATTGCTTATTTATGCAGAAGCAGCCAATGAATTAGGTAATAGTGGAGATGCACTTGATGCACTGGAGCAAGTGCGTTTTAGAGCTCGTGGTAATAAAACGTTCTTGCAGGCTGGTGTACTGCCAAAAATTACGGAAACTAATAAGGTTCAATTGCGTCAACTTATTTGGAAAGAACGAAGAGTAGAACTTGCAATAGAAGGTAATCGCTGGTTTGATTTGGTTCGTTATGAAAAAGTTGTTCCAGGTTACACAACCAGTATTATGAATAATCTGAGCAGATCCAATTTTAATTATAATAAGAACAGTAAATTTCCAATTCCGGCTACATTTGTTACAAACTCAAACGGTGTTTTGATACAAAATCCTAATTGGCAATAGATTTTAAAAATTGTCACTATAAGTCAATTTATATTACTTTTCAGTGTCAGTTACAGGTTTAATTTTTGTCAGTCCGAGATATAATACTTTTATAAGGATTATTAACTTCGGACTGACTTTTTAATAATTATATCCAACGCTTATTTTTTTTTTTTTTTTTTCAAAAAAATGTAAATCATTTAAACTTTATTTTACTTCATCATGATTCCTTTTTATAAGATTGAAAGGAATTTATGAGCGTTTTTTTATGGAAATGTATGGAGCTGACTTAGCTATTTATTTGGCATTATTTTTTCTTTATAAATATGTTATTATAAAAAAAACCTTGGTTTTTATACGGTACTATTAAAAATGAACGATAATTTATGCAGAATGAATTGTAATTTATCTTTAAAATTAAGCATTGTAGGTAATTTTGAAATGTAGATGAATAAACTATATAATTAAATGTTTCCCATCGATGGGTTGTCATTTAATTGTGTCCAGTCGGTTTATATATAATTAACAATAGACTAAACTAATTTATACTATTTAAATGAGGGTATGTCTTTTTACAATTGTATGCTATACACTATGGACATAATATGGTTTTAATTCTATCAGCTATAAATAATAACTAAAATAATTATGACTAAAATTCAATCCTTTTTTCTTTTATTATCTTTTCTCTTTTGTTGTAATCCAACGGTAAGGGCACAGGAATATCCCAAAGCTATTTTGTCAGGAGATTATCCTGACCCTACTATTCTACGTGATGGAAAGGATTATTATATGACACATTCTCCATTTTATTATAAGCCAGGTTTTTTGATTTGGCATTCTCAGGATTTGATAAACTGGGAACCGATTACTCGTGTCATACCGGAGTATGAAGGTTCAGCAATGGCCCCCGACCTTATAAAACACGATGGTAAATTTTATCTTTATTATCCTGCGGCGGGAACTAACTGGGTGGTTTGGGCCGATAATATCAAAGGACCATGGAGCAAACCTATTGATTTGAAAGTTCCAGGTATTGATCCTGGGCATGTAGTAGGGAAAGATGGACAACGTTTTTTATATGTTAATGAGGGATATGTAATTCGTCTTTCCGATGATGGTTTAAGCACCATTGGTGAACGCAAATCAGTTTATGAGGGATGGGTATATCCCAAAGGTTGGAAAACAGAATGTATGTGTTTGGAATCTCCTAAGTTGACTTATAAAGATGGGTATTATTATTTGACTTCGGCTGAAGGAGGAACAGCAGGTCCGGCAACAAGTCACATGGTTGTTGCGGCACGTTCTAAGAATCCAACAGGTCCTTGGGAAAACTCTCCGTATAATCCAATTGTACATACTTACAGTGAAAGAGACAATTGGTGGTCAAAAGGTCATGGTACTTTGGTAGATGATGTAAACGGAAATTGGTGGATTGTGTATCATGCTTATGCAAATGGTTATCATACTTTGGGGCGTCAAACACTAATTGAGCCTATTGAGTGGACTTCAGATGGCTGGTATCGCAGCACGAAAAAAGCAAATCCGATTGCATCAAATAAAACAACAAAACAAGGACTTGAATTGTCTGACGATTTCAAAGGTTCTGAATTAGGTTTGCAATGGACGTTTTGGAAAGAGTATGCGCCTGAAGCGCTCACACTAAAAAATAAATCACTTACGATAAAAGCAAACGGAGATTCACTGGCAAATGCACGAAAATTATTGATCACTGCGACTGACAAATCTTATGTAACTCAGGTTGAGGTTCAAGTGGAGAAAGACGATCAGGCAGGATTAATCCTGTTTTATAATGAAAAAGCTTTTTCGGGTATTGTTTCAGACGGCAAAAATTTTACCGTTTATAAAGATGCGGAACACAATACAAAAACACCAAATAAATTTGGAAAACACTTCTTCTTAAAAATATTGAACAAAGGAAATAACTGTACTTTCTCAGCGAGCAAAGACGGTTTTAAGTGGACTGTTGTAGCTAAAGATATTGATGTTTCTAAAATGCATCATAATAATTACAAAGGATTTTATGCCTTGAGACCAGGTTTAGTATCTTATGGAAAAGGGAAAAGCATCTTCAAAGATTTTCGCTATGCAAATGCTACTCCTACAGAAAAGGATATGAGTGCTTATTTGATGGTTTTTCATAAAGATGAGACCCATAGTTTGCACATGGCTTTGAGTCCTGATGGATACAGTTTTACCGCATTAAATGATGGTAAACCAATAATTGGAGGCGATACTATATCCAGTCAAAAAGGGATCCGTGATCCACACATTTATCGTGGTCCTGACGGAGCATTTTATTTGGCTATGACTGATCTTCATGTATTTGGAAAAAGAGATGGTTTCCGAGATACCGAGTGGGAGCGTGATAAAGCAAAATACGGTTGGGGAAATAATAAAGGTTTGGTATTAATGAAATCTTGGGATTTGATTAACTGGAAGCGCAAGAATATTTATCTTAATGAATTTTCAGCGGCATTTAGTGAAATTGGTTGTGCCTGGGCACCTGAGGTGATTTATGATGAAGAAAAAGGAAAATTAATGATTTATTTTACTATGCGCTTTCAAAACGAAGCAAACAAATTATATTATGCATATGTTAACGATGATTTTGATAAACTAGAATCAATGCCACAATTGTTGTTTGAATATCCGGATTATAAAGTTTCGGCGATTGATGCAGATATTACAAAAGTGAAAGATAAATACAGGATGTTTTATGTAGCACATGATGGAGGTGCTGGTATCAAACAGGCTGTTTCGGATAAAATAAATGGAGGATATGAATATGATTCACGTTGGTATGATCCTGAGCCTAAATCATGTGAGGCACCTAATGTTTGGAAGCGAATCGGAGAAGATAAATGGGTGTTGATGTACGATATTTACGGTATTGATCCTCATAATTTTGGTTTCAGTGAAACTTCTGATTTTGAGAATTTCAAAGATATTGGTCATTTCAACGAAGGGGTGATGAAAACCACAAACTTTAGTTCTCCAAAACATGCGGCAGTAATTCATTTGACTAAAGAAGAAGCAGAAAAGCTTGCTGAACATTGGAACCTTCAGTTGGAATTCAAATAAATAGATGATTCAATCCAAATTGTATAATGAATGTAAGAATCATGAAAAAAATTAATTTTCAGGTAGTATTACTATTGCTTTGCTCATTTAGTATTTACGCTCAAAACCCGATATTACCGGGTCTGTACGCAGACCCGCATGTATTATATGCAGAAAAGACCGGTAAATATTATATCTATCCCACATCTGATGGATTTAAAAATTGGTCTGGAACCTATTTTAAAGTTTTCTCTTCGGATAATTTAAAAAAATGGAAAGATGAAGGTGTTATATTAGATTTGAAAAAGGATGTTTCATGGGCAAACGCTAATGCATGGGCACCAAGTATTGTAGAAAAAAAAGACAAAAACGGGCAATATAAATATTACTATTATTTCACTGCGAATAAAAAAATAGGTGTCGCTGTAGCGGACCATCCTACAGGGCCTTTTGTAGATTCAGGCAAACCATTGATTGATAAATTTCCTGATGGAATGAATCGCGGACAAAATATTGATCCAGATGTTTTTACTGACCCCAAAACTGGGAAATCATACTTGTATTGGGGCAATTATTTCATGGCTGGTTGTGAACTAAATGATGACATGATTTCTGTGAAACCCAATAGTACTCAGATTATAATAAAAGACGATACCTATTATAGTGAGGCTCCATTTGTTTTTTATCGCGATGGTTTTTATTATTTCTCTTGGTCAAAAAATGACACAAGAAGCGAAGATTATGAAGTTCGGTATGTAAAGGCAACATCGCCGTTAGGGCCAATAGATCCTTCTCAAAGTACAGTTGTCATACAAAAAGAACCCAAGAAAGGCATATTTGCAACAGGTCACCATTCTGTTTTGCAGATACCGGGAAAAGACAAATGGTATATTGTCTACCATCGTTTCCAACGACCTAATGCAATCAAAATGGGTAAAGAGGCAGGTTTCAATCGCGAAGTATGCATCGATAAATTAAAATTTAAAAAAGACGGAACAATTAGAAAGGTTAAACCAACGATTTAAAATGAAAAAAGTAAAAGATTTAATAATTAGGGTTAGTAAAAAAGCGAATAACAAGAAAAGGATTTTAATGCTCTTGTTAATTTTTTTTACAGGACAGTTAAGCTCATCTATTTGGGCTAAAGAACCAGATTCAGTTTATTTATTTGCCTATACAAAACAGGATGGAAAAAGAGCAAACGGCTTGATGTTTGCCTGGAGTACGGATGGGAAAAAATGGAATACTATAGGATCCGAATATAGGTATTTAAAAAGTGACTATGGTAGAGATAAAACCCTAATACAGCCTTTTTTGTTGAGAGATGAACAAGGAATTTGGCATTGTTTCTGGACTTTGAACGAAAGAGAAGGACTTTTAGCTCATACAACTTCGGAAGATTTAGTAAAATGGAAAAGCCAATCGTATAATAAGATGTTGTCGAATGATAATTGTCTATCAATTGAGGCAGTCAAAAAAGGAAATAGATATGATGTAAGCTGGATAAGTAAACTAAGTGGAAAAGAGAAAACATATTCGGTTACAACACAGGATTTTAAAAATTTTTCAGGGGTGAAAGAAATAACTTCCAGAGCAAATACAAATCTACGTAACACTATAAATATCAACGGAGAAAATGCGACAGGAACAGTGCATAAGGTCAAGTGGAATGTTGTTGATAGATTAATGAAAGCACAACAAATGGTTGCTTACAAAGGTATATTGAATGGAGAATCAACTCATGATGATGCTACTCGTTTTTCCTCTTTGAAACAATTAGAAGTTAAAGTAAATTTAAATAGCAGCGAAAGCAAATCGATAAGTGACCTTTTGATTGGGGTGTTTTTTGAAGATTTAAACTACGCCGCTGACGGTGGACTTTATGCTGAGTTGATTCAGAACCGTGATTTTGAATATGTATTGAGTGATAAAGAAGGAAAAGATAAAGACTGGAATAGCCGTAAAGCATGGGAATTGAAAGGGAAAGGAGCTTCTTGGGAAATAGATAGTATATTACCTGTGCATCCTAATAATAAACATTACGCTAAATTAAAGTTGGAAAGTCCTGATGCGGCTTTAGTGAGTGAAGGTTTTGATGGGATTCCTTTAAAAGCTGGCGATAAATACAATTTCTCACTGTTTAGTAAGATACAAGAAGGAAAAGGAGGGCAAGTACTGATTCGTTTAGTAGATAAAGAGGGGAAGGTATGCGGAGAAGAGACCCTGAATTGTACCTCTACAAACTGGAAGAAACAAGAGATTATTTTAACGGCTACTCAAACTGTTGTTGATGCGAAGTTAGAGATTTATCCTCGTTTTCAAGGAACGGTGGCGATGGACATGATTTCGTTGTTTCCGCAAAAAACCTTCAAGGATCGCAAAAACGGATTGAGAGCAGATTTGGCGCAGACCATTTCCGACCTAAAACCAAAATTTATGCGTTTTCCTGGAGGTTGTTTATCGCATGGTGACGGATTGAATAATATGTATCGTTGGAAAAATACCATCGGTCCATTGGAAGCTCGTGTACCACAAAGAAATATCTGGGATTATCACCAAACTGTAGGCTTAGGCTATTTCGAATATTTTCAGTTCTGTGAAGATATAGGTGCCCAACCTTTACCTGTGGTTGCTGCCGGAGTACCTTGTCAAAACTCAAATGGAGGACAACAAGGTGGAATACCGATGGAGCAAATGGGTGAATATGTGCAGGAGGTTTTAGATTTGATAGAATGGGCTAATGGAGGAGTAAATACCAAATGGGGTAAGATACGTTCGGAGTCGGGGCACCCAAAACCATTCAATTTGAAATATATTGGTGTGGGTAATGAAGATATGATAACTGACGTATTTGAAGAACGATTTACAATGATTTACAAAGCTATCAAAGAGAAATATCCAGAAATTACCGTAATAGGAACAAGTGGTCCTTTCTTAGAGGGAACTGATTATGAAGAAGGATGGCAAATAGCAGACAAACTGGGCTTATCAATGATAGATGAGCATGGATATCAGTCTGTGGGTTGGTATATTAATAATCAAGATTTTTATGACAGCTACGATAGAAATAAAGCTAAGGTGTATTTGGGAGAATATGCAGCCCGTGCTAAGGGAGGTCCTAACTTAGAGTCGGCTTTGGCAGAGGCGTTTCACTTGGCAAATATAGAGCGTAACGGTGATGTGGTTGCAATGACTTCGTATGCCCCTTTATTGGCTAAAGAGAAATTCACCCAGTGGAATCCAGATATGATTTATTTTAATAATACAGAAGTAAAACCAACCGTTGGCTATTATGTACAGCAATTGTTCGGGCAAAATGCAGGAGACACTTATATCCCTACTTCATTGGATTTATCCGATAGATCGGAAGCTGTGAAAAAACGTATTGTTGTTTCTGTAGTTCACGATAAAGCTTCGGGGGACTATATTGTAAAGTTAGTCAATCTGCTCCCGGTATCAGTAAAGGCTAAACTAGATTTGAGTCCTTTGGGGCAACTGGAAACAAAAGTTTCATATACTTGTTTGAGTGGTCGACCTGAAGACAAACAGCTTCGCCCTGTGACAAAGAGTATTTCATTGTCTGAGGTGATGGAAAAAGAAATTCCTGCCTATTCTTTTTCGGTGTTGCGATTTAAAAATGCTAAATAGATAAAATTTTGTAAAGCAAGTGTACTATGTTTGTTGGAAATAAAAATGACCAGAATAGACTTTCTAAGGTTGTGATGATAAAAACGCACCTATAGTATTGCACACAAATTTATGTCATAGGTAGAAATTGGAAGTTTAATAAAAGTACTGTTATGAATAATAATTTTTTAAAGAATTTAGGCCTATTATGGCTATTGCTTGTTGGGCTTGAAGTTGAAGCACAGCAAAATCAGCCTTTGCCTCAACCGGTTATACCGGATTATGTTGCCGATCCCTCTGTCTCTTATTTTAATGGTACATACTATTTGTACGGAACGTCAGATATTGATCAAGGTTTGCAGGAAATGGGTCCGCCTGTTGTGTGGATATCAAAAGACCTTGTTAACTGGAGTTATAAAGGAATACTTTTGCATGGTATTGATTGGAACAAAGCCTACACCTATGGTCCCGAAGGAAAGATGAAAAAGGGCTATATCAGATACTGGGCTCCTGGTGCTGTAATTAAAAAAGGCAAACTTTATCACTTGTATGCTACGATTGTGAAACCTGATGCAAAACTCGGCACGTATCATTTAACAGCAAAGAGTCCGGAAGGGCCGTTTAAATTCAGTAATGGAACAGGTGTTTTCTTTAACGAACCAGAAAAAGAAAAAGAAGAGAGTAAGCCTGTTGTGGCAGATATCGACGGGGATCCTTTTGTAGATGAAGATGGTCAAGCCTATATTTACTGGCGCCGTCGAAAGGCTGCCAAACTGAGTAAAGACTGGAAAACGATTGAAGGTCCGGAAGTATCTATTCCAACCAAAAGGGCTGGTTATTCAGAAGGCCCTTTCTTGTTTAAACGAAACGGCATTTATTACTATTTCTACACTTTATCTGGTGGAGCCAACTATGTTTATGCATATATGATGAGCAAGACAGGACCATTGGGGCCATTTGTTGCCCCCGAGCAGGATATGGTGTTTAAATCGAATATTGAGAAAGGCGTTTGGGGACCAGGTCATGGTAATGTGTTACATATTGCTGGTACAGACGACTTTTTGTTTTTCTATCTGGAATACGGTCAGGGAAGTACTACCCGTCAGGTTTTTGTTAACCGCTTGCAATTTAACGCCGATGGAACCATTAAGCCTGTACAGGTTACTACTACTGGTATTTCAGAAATGCCCAATTTGAACAAAAAACCCCTTATTCGTCCTGCTAAAGTTACGGCTTCGAGTGTAAGGAGAGATACCATCATCAAAACAACTATCGACACAGTAATTGATAAGTTACTTGCGATGCCTCCAAAATTTGTTGAATCTGAATTGGCAAATGTTCAGCGTACAATGGATTTTAAATCAGAAAATGCTATTGACGCTTCAAATGGAACCTTCTGGATGTGCGATACTACCGATAAACAGCCTTGGTATCAAATTGATCTAGGTGCTGTAAAGCGAGTGAAGAGTCTGGAGCTCTTTTTCTTGAAATCTACTCTGGGACATAGTTTTAAAATTGAGAAGTCAGACGATGGCCAGGAATGGAAAACAGTAAATATACCTGTATCACAGCTAATTCGCTCTCCCGAAGTTATTAATAAAATAAGGAAAACCCGTTTCCTTAAATTAACCATCTTGTCGGGTGCACCTGGTTTATGGGAGGTTAAGGTATACTGAGTTAATAATCTACAGTTTATTCGATAAAATAAATTAGTTGTAATACTACTGAGTTTTTTAATTTGAGTGTTCGGAAGAAATTCCGAGCACTCTTTTTTTTTTTTGGTATGTCAGGCATGATCATTTTCTGGAAGACTGTAAGTCTCTGTACACGCCGCGTTGACAGATTATTTGCAAGAGCAAATACCTAGCAATTGGCAAGGGTGTCTGTCGTGAGGTAGAATCTGAAAGAAGCCATCAGCAAAAGTGAGGTTCTGACGTATAGAAACCTAATACAAGGCTAATATTGGGAGGGCAAGCGAGCCATAGATTGCGAAAGCCCAAAATTTAACCGTAACCTAATATAGTAAATTAGACAGAACCCATGGAAAGAAAATGAGCCTTATCCCTGGAGGTCTTGAAACATGTTCCGACAGGACTATGGATGTAGCGATGCAAATAGATGAGTTTCAAGAAGTCAGCAGAGGGCATAGTACAGTAGCTACGAACCTAAGGTAATACTTAGGAAGACTCACAAAACGGAAGGTAATGTGCATGGAGAATAAGGAGGGGATTTAGGTGTATTTTGAGTGTTTTTAAATGAATCATATTAGTTTATGTGAACGTATAATTTGAGATGGTTTTAGTTGAAGTCTTTACGTTGCTCGTTGTTTTATTTTGGATTTTATTGAATTAAGAAAAGACTGTTTTATGGAATACATTTAAAAAAGTATAATGGCAACCGTGTTTTTGATTATATGTTTTGTGAAATTAAGGTACTATTTTTTGGTTTTTTATTAATATGTAAAATGTAATATTTTGTCAATATAAATACGGTATCATAAAAAATACTTACTTTTTTATGTATTTATGCTAAAAATGGGTGATAATTTATGTAGAATGAGTTATAATTTATCTTTTAAAAAAGACATTTTAGGTAATTTTGAGATGTTGATAAGTAAATAAAGTGTTATTCTAAAGTTAACAGATTGTTTATAGTTAATGTTCTATTATAATGCTGGTATTTGAAAAATTAGATTGGTTTTGACTTGGAGGTTAGCATATAAATTGCTCATTATTTTTCTGATGGAGATAATAAAAAAGTGAAACTCTAAATAATATATTATAGTAAAGAATAGTATTTAAAAAAACATATTTCAAAGCTCTTTTTGATTTATTGATTTTTGGAATTGAAGGTTACAAATTTTGGTTGGTTTGTATTTTACTTCGCAGTTGCCGGTAGGAACTATCGGCAGCTGTAAAACCAAATGAAAAGCCAGGCTTTAAATGGTGGTGTTGTGGGCGTTCTCTCAAAGAATGTTGTTTAGTGATAAAAAAAAACGGAGATGCGGGTGGTGGGTCTACAGGAATGAAAAGAATGTAGTTTAGAAAATCTTAATAATAGTATTCAAATGGAAAATTTTAGAGGTATAATGTCAATTAATGATTACTCCAGAGTTCGTAAGCATAAGCAGATTGTTAATGCTGTTATGAGTGCGACTACAATAGGGTCTTTGAAGTTAAATGATAAATTACCATCGGTTAATGAGCTGGCGGTTGAATATGACATTTCAAGGGATACGGTTGTTAGGGCATATGCTTTTCTAAAAGAGCATAATGTCATCGATTCCGTTCCAGGAAAAGGATATTATGTAAAATCGGTGAAAAATGATTTAAAAGCTAAGGTCTTTTTATTGTTCCATAAATTAAGTCCTTGTCAAAAAAGAAATTATGATGCTTTTTCCAATATTCTTACTGAGTTTGCTACAATAGATTTATATATATACCAAAATGATTTTGCACAATTCAAAAAGCATATCCTAAATAGCAAATCTAAAGAGTATACCCATTATGTTATGAATACTCATTTTGCTGATGAGGATCATGATGTTGTTGGGTTTATTAAAAAAGAAATTCAATTAGAAAAATTGATACTACTTGATAAAAAAATAGATCAACTGGGTACTATTGCCGGTGTATATCAAGATTTTGAAAAAGATATTTTTTTAGCTCTGGTGCAGTTGAACTCCTTATCAAAAAAGTACAATACTATTAAACTAGTTTTTCCAAAAAATAGTTGCTTACCAAATGAAATAAAAACTGGGTTTTTAAATTTTTGTAATAGCTATGGTTATGAATCTAGTATTATTGAGGACACAGCTCATGAGAAAATGAAAAAGCATACCGTTTATATAAATTTGGAAGAAGAAGATTTAGTGAGTCTGATTAAACAAATTAAAAGTAATGATTTTGTTATTGGTAAGGATATAGGGATCATTTCCTATAATGATACTCCTTTAAAGGAAGTATTGGTTGATGGAATAACCGTAATTTCAACAGACTTCGATAAATTAGGAGAGCAAGCTGCAAATATGGTTTTGAAAAATGAAAGGGAACAAATCAGTAATCCGTTTAATGTTATTATAAGAAAATCGTTGTAGAATTTTTGAGAAGTAATAACCGATAAGTTGCCAATTTTTTAAGAGTCTTATAAATCCACTTTATTTTTAAGTTAAAATTAAGATATTTTATTTGTCTTGGGGTCTAAAGTTATGGGGGCATTGTTTCCAATGTGTATGATTTGTGTAATTTAATTGTTGTTTTTCTGCGAATATGATTTTAATTACAAATATTTTGATACAATCATTACAGTTCAGAACAGTTCGATGGATTCTCAGTCATATTATTGTAAAAAATATTATAGATTTTCGTCTGTAGTATTTTAAGTTAAATTAACATAATTAATTATTAACCAAAATGAATTGTTTTATGAATAAACCAAAAATTATTCAGTTTAAACTGAAGTTTTTATCAAAACCAACTTTATTGGTACTTTTATTAGGATGTAACGCTGTAGGAGATGTATACGCTAACTCTAATAAATCTATTAATGTAAGTTTGGGTAAAGCTGAACTAGCGAGTGTTCAGCAAAATATTACGGTAACAGGAAAGGTTGTGTCTGTGGATGACAATATGGGGATTCCTGGTGTAAACGTTGCCGTAAAGGGAGGTCAAGGGGTGGTTGTTACCGATTTTGACGGGAATTACAAAATTAATGTTGCTTCATCTGATGTTGTATTAGTTTTTAGCTCTATAGGTTTTAAAGCTAAAGAAATTAAAGTAGGTAGTCAAAAGGTTATAAATGTGTCTTTAGTAGCTGATGTTTCTGCTTTAAGTGAAGTTGTAGTTGTTGGGTATGGTACTCAGAAAAAAGCAACGTTAACCGGAGCGGTAGAAACGATAAGTGCAAAAGTGTTTGAAGATCGTGCGGTTACAAACGTTGGTTTGGCACTTCAAGGGCAAACACCAGGTTTGGTGGTTAACCGTAGCTCTGGTCGACCAGGAAATGAGGGGCTGTCATTCACTATCCGTGGCGCAACTTCTGTCAATGGTTCTACTCCATTAATTATCGTCGATGGTGTACCTACACTAAATGATCAATCTTTTCAAAATATGAATGGTGATGATATAGAAAGTATTTCGATTTTAAAAGATGGTGCAGCAGCTATTTATGGTTCCCGGGCATCTAATGGGGTTATCTTGGTAACTACTAAAAGAGGTAAAGGAGTGGTTAAAGTGAACTATAGTACTAATTTTCGTTTTACTACTAATGGTCTCGTAGGGTATTCGCCTAGTATGAAGGAATATGCTTCTATATGGGTAGAAGCTAACAAGGAAGAGCAAATACCTAACTGGTGGATTTGGGGTGAGAATAACTTGAAAAATATGCAGCAGGGAGTTGAAGGGAAATATGATCTTTTTGGCAGAGATTTCTTTGTCTTTAATGCAAACCGTATTGAAGAAATGTTCGCTACCCGGTATTCATACCAACATAACTTGAGTGTTTCTGGCGGGGGTGATAAATCAAGTTACAGATTATCTTTGGCTTACGCGGATAATCAAGGAAACTTGGCAACAGCTTATGATGGTCAGAAACAGTTAAATGCCCGTTTTAATTATGACTACAATTTGTCGGAAAAATTAAAATTAGAGTCAAGTATCAGTATTATCAATACGGATACAAGTCAGCCTTCCAAAGGGTTAGGGAATATACTTTATTCAACAGATATGCCTTTCTACCCGGCAAAAAATCCGTACGGGCAATGGTTTGCCCCTTTTAACGGGATTGATGGCGGTGCTATTAAAAATTCGGCAGCAACCACTGCTGATGGGGGTAGGTACGATAAAAAGCAACTAACCGGTCGCGTAGATCTGAAAGCAACCTATAAAATATGGGATGGAATATCTATAGAAGGTTTAGCTTCCATTCAAAACGAGCGGTACACATATGAAAGATATGTGGTTCCCGTAAAATTATATGATTGGTATGGAAACTATACAAATAATGCCTATCAAACTGATGGAACGAACAATGTTTATCAATCCGCCGCCGAATCGAAATATTACCATTACTATCAGGCATTGTTACACTATGATAAAACCTTTAAAGAGAAACATAATATTTCGGTTATGGGCGGTTTGAATGCTGAAAAATGGACTGCCCAAGGGATTAGTGCATCACGTGTGGGATTTGAAGATTTAGGTATTTATGATATCGGTGTAGCATCTACTGCCGTGCAAGGAACCGGAGGTTATAAAGATATGAACGGTCGCTATTCGTATATAGCACGATTAAATTATAACTACGATGAAAAATACATTGCCGAATTGACCGGAAGAAAGGATGGTAATTCACGTTTTGCAAAAGGATACAAGTTTAAAAGCTTCGGATCGGCCCAGTTAGGTTGGGTGTTTACAAAAGAGAAATTTTTAAGCCCTATTAGCAATATTCTCAATTTTGGTAAGATTAGAGGGAGCATTTCATCTACAGGTAACGAGGCAAAAGGGTTAGGGAATTTTGATTATCTTTCTCTTATGGGTATTGGTGGAGCTGTTTTAGGGCAGCCAGCCTCACAACAAACAGCGTCATATAACGATGCTTTGATTAGCTATACACGTACATGGGAGCGAGTAACACAAAAAAATGTGGGTATCGACCTTGGGTTTTTTACTAATCGTTTGACGACTACTTTCGATCTTTATGAGAAAGACAATATAGGAATGTTGGTTAATGTAACTTATCCATCTGTATTGGGCGGATCGGCACCTAAAACCAACAATGGAAATTTTAATACCAAGGGATGGGAATTTATCATTGGCTGGAAAGACCAAATAAAGGATTTTAGTTATAATGTGTCCTTCAATTTAGGAGATGCAAAAACTATGGTAAATGGTGTAGAAGGTGCCGATACCTACGGTGCAGGTCAAAATGGAATGGTAAATGGCTTACCATGGAAACCTTTATTTGTATACAAGACTGATGGTTATTTTAAAGACCAAGCAGACGTTGATGCCTATTACCAAGCCTACGGAAGTAGTGATGCTTTAGCAGCTTTACCAAAAAATAATCAGGCTGTGGCTTTACGTCCCGGTGATACTAAAAGAGTGGATGTTGCAGGAACAGGGAATATCACAACTTTGGGCAATAAGAATAGCTCATTGATTTATGTAGGAGATGGTACAGCGCATTATACCTATGGGATTAACATGGGAGGATCCTGGAAGGGGTTTGATTTAAATACCTTTTTTCAAGGTCATCTTGAGCAAAATATTATGCGTTCGGGATACATGGCTTATCCATTTAGAGCATTATTTACCAATCAGAATCCAACGTTTTTGGGGAAAACCTGGACAGAAGAAAATCCTGATGCGATGTATCCGCGTTTAACGGTTAACCCAACCCGTGCGGCATGGAACTATGGCAATAATGATTTTATGGTACAGAACAGTCGTTATATCCGACTAAAAACATTAGTAGTGGGTTATTCACTGCCGGAAGAATTAACAAAACGTTTGAAGTTAACTAAGGTAAGGGTATATTTCTCCGGTAATGACCTATGGGAAGCATCAACTATTAAAGATGGATTTGATCCGGAGTCAGGCGAAAATGCAACGGATGGTGATAATGCAGGGTATCCTTTTGCTCGGACATGGTCTTTTGGATTAAATATTGGATTCTAATAACTTAAATGAAAAAAATAATGAAAAAAATATTGAATTATATAGTTCTCGGAGGTCTTTTTTTAGGCTTGTCGGGCTGTCAGGATGAATTTATAGATTTAAATCCACCTGGGCAATTTACAGATGGAGTTTATTTCAAAAAACCTAGTGATTTTAAAGCCTATACTACCGGTTTTTATGGACAGTTACAAGGTTGGGATTTTGGAAATATGGACAATGGCTCAGATTTGTCGGCCAATGCGAACGGCAATGGTGCGGCTTTAGGACAAGGAACTATTGCAACAGGTAGTACCAATTGGAATTATGGCGGTATCCGTGTCTGTAATATTTTATTGGCTAAGGCAAATGAATACAAAGGAGATGGAGATATAAGCCAATATGTGGGTGAAGCCCATTTCTTCCGTGCCTATGCCTATTTTAACTTACTGAAAACTTTCGGAGGTGTACCTTTGGTAACAACGGTATTGGATACCAATTCACCAGAATTATTCGGACCTCGAAACAGCCGGTACGAAGTTGTTACACAAATTTTAAGTGATTTGGATAAAGCCATTTCAAATCTTCCTAGAGAACAGGCTTTGGCAAGTACCGATAAAGGCAGGATAAGCAAATGGGCAGCCATGGCCTTAAAAGCACAGGCCGAACTATACGAAGCTACCTGGGAAAAATATGTAGGTAAAGATGCTGATGGAGATGGGACTGGCATTGGAGCCGGAACAGCCGGATACAACGCTGCCAATGTAAATATTTATTTGAAAGATGCGACTGCAATGTGTAAAGAAATCATGGATAATGGAGGCTACGAACTGTGGAACAAGAATTCTGATTCCAAAATGAATAATTTAAGCTCTTGGTATTTGTTTAACCTTGAAGATGCAGGATCTAATCCAGGGGGCTATGATAAATCTACAAATAAGGAATTCATTTTATACAGCGTGTATGACTATACACTTAGGCAGTCAGGGAGAAATATAAGTTGGACATCGTGGCAACTATATCCGAGTCGTAAATTTGTAGATATGGCAGTTTGTACGGATGGATTACCAGCAACTGCATCACCTTTGTTTCAAGGATATCATACAACAACCTCTGAATTTCAAGCTAGAGATTTACGCTTGCTAAACTATTTATATAGTGCAACTACTGCACCAAGCTCTGTTACTTTAAATTTTGGAAGCTTGGGTACTAGTGGTTATGGTAATTCGAAGTATGCCGTGTATGGTTATGGCGATAGAAGAAAAGATAACACGGAATCAGCCAATTGGCCTATTATTCGATTGGCAGAAGTGTACTTAACATACGCAGAGGCATTGTACGAACTAAACGGAAGCATTACCGACGAGCAATTGAATGCTTCAATCAATAAATTAAGAGACCGTGCAAAGGTAGCTTACTTGACTAATGCGTTGGTTTCAGCCAATGGCTTAGATATGAAACAAGAAATAAGAAGGGAACGTGCTGTTGAGCTATATCGTGAAGGCAAACGTTTTGATGATTTGAAGCGTTGGGGTATTTTAGAAGCATCATTAAACCCATCACGTTTGGGGAGAGTAGTGGGTAGTGCTTCTTACGCTACACCTTTTAAAGATGCTTCCGGTAATCCTACCGCTGCTTATGCTCCAAATACGTATGTATTTGGAGAAGAGACAGTAGAAACCCCAAAGGGTTCGTTAAGCTGTGTGGTGATTGATACCCGTTTAAACCATTCGGTGGCCAAAAAGCATTATTTGTTCCCTATTCCCCAAAGCCAAATACTGTTGAATAATAAGTTACTTCAAAATCCTGGTTATTAGTAAGCGGAAATTAGATAGACCTTGCAGGTTTTATGCCTGTAAGGTTTGTTTATAAAAAAATACTGAATATGAAAAATCAACAATTTAATTTTTACCGATTAGTTGTGCCAACACTAATTTTAAGTGTAATAGGTATGGTGATGGCATGTTCAAAACCCTCGGTTGGGGATGACAATACCACTCCTCCTCCAACGCCTTCTGTAGTGGCTATTAAGACTTTGGATCCTTCTGTTCCTATGAAACATGTTGGTGCGCTTCATACTGAAGAAGATTATGCAAGGATAAGAGCCAAAATAGCAGTGCAAGCAGAGCCATGGATGTCTGGATGGAATAAATTAACAGCCAATTCGCATGCACAAGCTTCATATACCCCTAGTCCTGTTGCAACATTAATAAGAGGAGGAAGTTCGGCGGAAGAACCTCTGCCAGATAATTATAGTCGTGCTTTTAATGATGCGGCTGCAGCTTATCAACTAGCATTAAGATGGAAGATAAGTGGAGATGCTATTTATGCCCAAACAGCAGTCAATATTCTTAATGCATGGGCTTTGACATGTAAGCGTATTAGTGGGGATTCCAATACAGCTTTGGCAGCAGGGATATATGGTTATCAATTTGCCGTTGCCGGAGAAATGCTCAGAGGTTGTCCAGCTTGGAACCCAAATGATTTTGCAGCATACCAAAAATGGATGAAAGATGTTTTCTATAGTTTGAATAAGGCCTTTTTAGAAACCCATTGGGGTACTTGTAAATCTCATTATTGGGCCAATTGGGATTTGGCTAACTTAAACTCTGTATTGGCTATAGGTATTTTGACGGATGACAGATCTATTTATAATTATGCTATTAATTATTTACAGGAAGGTAATGGCAATGGGAATTGGTATAAAGCCATAAACCATGTTTTTGATGGTGAGAACGCAGGTCTGGCTCAGATTCAGGAAAGTGGACGCGACCAGGGGCACGCAACATTGTGCATTGCATTGATGGGGCATATATGCCAGTTGACATGGAACCAGGGCGATGATTTTTATGGATTGGATAATAACCGTTTCTTAAAAGCATGTGAATACACGGCAAAATATAATGTGGCAAGGCTAAATGTCCCGTTTGCCGAATATACTAGGAATTATAAAGATGCCTGGAGCGTTTGTGGTGGGGTGGAAACGCATACCCAAGTTAGTAGCGCTAGCCAAGGAACAGTTCGCCCTATGTGGTCTGCACCGTATTTTCATTATACAAAAATTAAAAATACGTCCGCAAATCTTACACAATATACAAAATTGGGTTTAAGTAGCACTTCACCGGAAGGCGGAGGTGGAGATTATGGCCCTAATAGTGGTGGCTATGACCAATTAGGATTTGGGACACTGTTATATACTAGAGATTAAATAATCTAGTAATAAATAGAATATTATAATTATTTATTTAATAGATAAAATTTAAACAACAAGAATTATGAAAATATTTAAAATTAATAGTTTCCTCATTAGAGGATTTATGATGGTTATTTGTTTTGCCTTTTTTACGGCATGTGAAGAAGCTGCAAACTTTAAAATTCAAGAGTACCCTGAACAAACGGCCACAGGAATAAGTCCTGCAATTGGATATCCGGGAACCAATGTCACCATTACAGGAACTGATTTTGGGACTTTAAAAGGTGCTGTAAAAGTATATTTTGGTGGTGTTTTGGCTACTAACGTAGTTTCTTGCGAGGATACTAAAATTGTAGTGCAGGTACCTGCTACAGCAATTACCGGAAAAGTGAGTTTACAAGTATGGAAACATCTTAATGATTCTTTTGCAGAATATACCGTTTTGCCTGCCCCAGCAATTACATCTGTTGCTTCCAGTAATCAAATGACTAATGTGGCACAACCTGGAGTAGATAACGTAACTATTAAGGGGATTAATTTTGGTACCGATGCATCAAAAGTAGTGGTAAGTTTTAATGGGACAGTCAGTCCTATTCTTACTATTGCAGACAATAAGATTACTGTGTTGGCTCCTGCAGTTTATGCGAGTGGTTTTGTTACAGTTACAATGGGTGGCTTGACCATACAGGGGGCTCCTGCAATTATCAATCCTACGGCATCGGGTGATATTACACCTTATTTTTTAGGTAATTACGGACCTGGTTTCACTCAATCAAGCGTAAGTGGTAGATGGGGAGTTCTTGCTGGTCCATGGGTTACAAATGCTGCAGGAAAAAATAAATCAGGTACTTATGGAGGGTATACTACAGATAAGGCTGATGGAGTTGCTGGAAATATCTGTTGGGAAACTTGGAGCAATACTCCTATTACTAATGGAATACTATATCAACCTACTTCTATGCCTTTATCTGTTGGAAGTTATACCGTTTCATTTAAAGACTACTCTGAAATTCAGACTAATTCTTCTGTTTACTGTGTTATAGCGGCAGGCGGAAATGGTATTCCTACTTTGGCTAATCTTTCTACAGCAATTGCCTCTGTTCCTCTTACAAATAATACGGTTGTAGGTACAACTAAACCAAGTATTACGGAAACAAAAAGTGTAACGTTTAACATCACTACTCCACAAGTTGTATCAATTGGATTTTTAGGTAATCTGACAGTTAATAATTACTTCTGGGTATCGTATATAAAATTAGTTAAGAATTAATTTACGGTCTGTACAGTATAAAGCAAGGGGGAGGTAAAAGCTAATCCCCTTGTTTTTTATCTATTCTAAAAAAATACAATTGCAAATCAACGCTGAAGTAAATGCAGAGTTATGAACTACAGGTTGGAATAAGTTAATAGCCAACCCATATCCGCACTTATATTATACACCTAGTCCTACCGAAAAAATTATTTGGTTAAGGTCTTTTGTTTACGTTAGATTAGTTGACTAAATATTTCAAAATGTATTTTTTTATTTGATGTAAGATTTTATAGTTTTTAGTTGCTCCTCTTTTTTTTAATTGATTGTTCAGTATATGAATATAGCAATTGGATAATTGCATGCTGAAATTAAAAGTTATATTTTTTAGTTATTTGTAGTACTTTTATTATTAACCCATTGGGTGTGCCAGTTAGCTTGTTTACATCCAGTGGGTTTCTTTTTAAATTATATAGAGAATGTTTTATAATATAAAATCCATGTTAAGAGTATTTTTATTAGTTTTTATTAGTGTTGAGATGTTAGGGCAAAACTCAACTTTAAATCAAATGTTTGAGAAAAAACTGTCTTCACCTGATAAAAATTATGAGTTTGTTTTACAACAAAAGCATGATGTTTCAGGTAAAAATAGTTTTACATATCGTTTGGATTTCAAGAATAAACCGGTAATACTTGATTCGGGACTTGACATTAAATTAGATAATCGTGCCTCAGAGTGGGCGTTGGCCATTAAAAATGTGCCGACAGGGGATTGGATGGACGGCTTGATTTTAAAAGATGTAAAAAATACTAGTATTGATACTTCTTGGATTCCACCATATGGGGAGCGAAAAATCATCAAAGAAAAATACAATGAAATTGTTTTAACATTTGAGCAAAAAGCTTCTTCTAATTATAGAATGGATCTTCAAATCAGACTTTACGATGAAGGTCTGGCGATGCGTTATTATTTCCATGATAATCCAGCAGGGATTTATTATAGGATTACTGAAGAAAATACAGAATTTACTTTTCCGGAGAATACCATGGCTTGGTTTGAACCTTGGGCTCAAGCGCCACTTACATTAAAACCGTTAAAAGACTGGACTTCTCAAACGGTTCGTCCTTTAACGTTACAACTGGAAAATGGTTTGTATGCTTGTTTGGCCGAAGCCAATATGGTGGATTATGTGAAATTGAATTTTGATTTGTCTAAATCCAAAAAGAATACCATTAAAACAGTTCTTTATGAATCGGTTGATAAAGTACCTTATTTCAGTACGCCTTGGCGCGTGGTGATGGCGGCTGAAAGACCTGGGGAACTAATTGAAAATAATGATTTATTACTCAATTTGAATGAACCGAATAGGATAGGTGACACTTCCTGGATTAAACCGGGTAAAATTGTACGGGATTTAACACTTACCGAGAAAGGGGCTAAAGCGTGGATTGATTTTGCAGTTCAACATAATCTTCAATATGTTTTGTTCGATTGGAAATGGTATGGACCGGCATTTACATTCGATTCTGATGCCAGTAAAGTGGCCATTGATTTAGATTTACCAGAAGTGATTCGCTATGGTAAGGAGAAAGGAATTGGAATTTGGCTTTACGTAAACCAACAGGCTTTATTGAAACAAGATGCCGAAATTTTCCAGATTTATAAAAAATGGGGAGTTGCCGGAGTAAAATATGGTTTTGTTGAAGTGGGTTCTCACAGATGGACCACTTGGTTGCACGAGTCTGTTCAACGCGCTGCAGATAATAAACTGATGGTGAACATACATGATGAGTTCAGACTGACCGGGGAACAAAGAACCTGGCCAAATGTTTTGACTGTTGAAGGGATACGCGGCAATGAAGAAATGCCTGATGCAAGGCATAATACCACTTTGCCTTTTACCAGAGGTATAGCTGGAGCAGGGGATTATACCGTTTGTTATTATACTAACAGAATTAAAACTACCCATGCACATCAGTTGGCATTATCGGTAGTCATGTACAGTCCTTTGCAAACCTTGTTTTGGTATGACAATGCTTCTAACTACAATGGAGAACCTGAAATAGAATTTTTTGATAAAGTGCCAACGGTTTGGGATGACACTAAAGTCTTAAATGGAGCAATTGGAAAATATATCACTACAGCAAGAAAATCGGGTAATGACTGGTTTGTGGGAAGCATTACAAATAATGACGCTAGAAATCTTGAATTGGATTTTAATTTTCTGGATGCAAATAAGAAATACAGGGCCAGAATGTATACCGATGATGAAAAAATAAAAACGAAAACACAGGTAGCACTAAAAGATATAATTATTAAAAAAGGGGCTAAAATTAAAATAAATCTTAAAGCTTCGGGCGGGGCCGCTATTTGGATTAGCGAAATAAAAAACTAAACTATTTGCTGTAATTCACAAAAAGATTGAATTGCTAAAAAGTATACATCGAAAGAAGAATTTGTGTATGAAATTCACAAAAGTAACTGTAATAAAAAAGTAGTGATGAACTATAGCCGTAGTGTTATTTCAGTGGTAATTATCAGTTTAATAGTGTTTCTGACTGCTTGTAAATCAATTGAGAAGACAAAAAAGGATAGTCCGAAATTGGTAAACACTAATTCCGAATATAATTTTTCTCCTATAAAAACAAAATTAGAATCCTGGGTTGACAAAGGGTATTATCCTGGAGCCAGTGTAATTATTATCAAAAATGATCAAGTTATTTATGAGGATTACTTCGGGAATTATACTCCTGAGACGGTTGTCTATATAGCATCAGCCGGGAAGTGGTTAGCTGCAGCTACTGTTGCCGCCGTTGTTGAAGAAGGAAAATTATCATAAGATGATAAAGTGGTTCAATGGCTTCCTGAATTTACAGATATGAAAGGACAGGCAACATTAAGGCAATTGTTTTCTCATACTTCTGGATATCCGGATTATCAGCCAAAAGGCAATCAGTCCGATAATTATCAAACATTAGAAGAAGCAGTGAAACACATCGCGATATTACCCGCCGACTCGACCCCTGGAGCAGTGTTTCATTACGGGGGACTGGCCATGCAGGTGGCCGGAAGAATGGCTGAATTGGCAGCAGGAAAATATTTTGAAACTATTTTTCAACAGAAAATAGCACAGCCACTGGCTATGAAAAACACCCATTTTACACCGGTGGATTCAGCAAACGGTCATAATCCAATGTTGGCTGGTGGTGTAAGATGTACGCTTCATGATTACATTCATTTCTTGGAGATGATTGCTAATGAAGGAGTGTTTAAGGGGATTACAATACTTAAAAAAGAATCGCTTCAGGAAATGCAGGCGGATCAAGTTAAAAATGCGTTTGTAAAATCGAGGGAATATGTTGAAGATGCTCGTGCATTAACACACGAAGGTATCTATGGATTGGGAGAATGGAGAGAAGAGATTAATATTAATGGTGAAGCCGTTCTAATCAGTAGTCCAAGTTGGGCGGGAGCTTATCCATGGATAGACAAAGAAAATAAGGTATATGGTTTTTTATTGACGCATGTCATTCCTTCTACGGCTAATAAAGATGGCTTTTCTTCTTTTTTAACCAGTCCCATAATGGCTACAATGACGCGAGATATTATTTTAAAAGATCCGGATTCAAAAACAGGAAAAATTAAAATTGGGGATAAGGAATTATACTATGAAATGAAAGGAGCCGGAGAACCGATGGTTTTTCTTCACGTACCAAAAGTAAAGTTAGTTGGTTTTGAAAAATGTATAATTAGCAGTAATAATATCGGCCATGAAATTAAATAGAAAGAATACAGTCTGTTTTTTGGGAATCATTTTTTTGTTTTCCAGTTTTGAGAGTAAAAAGAAATTTAGTAAAGAAATTGTCATAGAAAACCCCCTTAATATTGATCGTATTAATGAGGTTGTGGCTATAGACTTAAAAGAATTTAAAGGGCTTAGTAAAAAGCACAATCGTTCAAATTTACTAGTGAAAGATCAGAATGGTACTTTACAAGTAACACAACTAATTGACAATAATCTTGATGGCAGTCCAGACGAGTTACTATTTCAGGCTAAGGTTCCTGCTTTATCTAAAGTGACCTACACTGTTTTTATTAATAAAAAGGAGACTCTTGAAGTACCTAAAAGCGACTATACGACGTATGCCCGTTTTGTTCCTGAAAGAATCGATGATTTTGCATGGGAAAATGATAAAGTAGCTTTCCGAACTTACGGGCCAGAAGCACAACGGTTGGTAGATCAAGGAAAAGACGGAGGGACTCTTTCCAGTGGAATAGATATTTGGTTGAAAAAGGTAAAATATTCGATAATTGATAGTTGGTATGCTAAAAATGTAACGGCTCCCGGATATTATCATATCGAACACGGGGAAGGATATGACCCCTATCACGTGGGAAGCAGTAGAGGTAATGGAGGTACAGGAATTTGGGAAAAGGATAGTTTATATACTTCAAAAAACTACATAAAATACAGAATAATAGCATCAGGTCCTTTGCGTACCATTTTTGAATTGGATTACGCACCTTGGAGTACATATGGAGTTAAAGAAACCAAAAGAATCTGTCTTGATTTGGGGTCTAATTTTTCAAAATTTGAAAACAAAATCAGTGCAACCAGTGCAATTCCTAATTATACAATAGGAATTACATTGCATCAAGAAAAGGGAGTGGCCGCTATCAATGCTCAAAAGGGAGTTTTTCGCCATTGGGAACCAATCGATGATTCTTTTGTTGGAGAAGGGATAGTTATTGATCCAAGTATAGTAAAAACGGCAATGAATCATCATTCTAAATCCGCTGACCAGAGCCAGGTTTTGGTGGTAACGGAACTTAAAAACAACTCTATAGTGTATTATGTTGGTTTTGCCTGGACGGGAAGTGGTCAAGTACAGTCGGTTCAAGATTGGGATGCGATGTTGGAAAAACAATCACAAGTAATTCAAAATCCATTATCCATCAAAATTAAATAACAAACTAATAATGAGGAATAAAAGTCTTTTTCTTGTGATAGGTTTTTTGGTTATCAATGGATGCAGTTCTATTGATAAAAAAAATAGTGACCGTATTGATCAAGAAAACAAAACGAAACAGTATGTGTCTGAAGTTTGGAAATCAGATCAAGGGGATGGAACCTTTATCAATCCAATTCTGCATGCAGATTATTCTGATCCTGATGTAATTCGGGTTGAAGATGATTATTATATGACCGCCAGTAGTTTTAATTGTGTTCCTGGCTTGCCGATTTTACATTCTAAAGATCTGGTGAATTGGACCATCATTAACTATGCGATTGACAAAATAGTGCCGGAAAAGGTTTTTGATGTCCCCCAACATAGTAAAGGGGTATGGGCTCCGGTAGTCCGATACCACGATAATGAATTTTATATCTATTGGGGAGATCCTGATTTTGGGGTGTATATGGTGAAAACAAAAAATCCTGCCGGTACTTGGGAAGCTCCTGTTCTGGTAATGGAGGGCAAAGGAATTATTGATCCTTGTCCGTTATGGGACGGTGAAAAAACTTACCTGATTCATGGATGGGCTGGCAGTAGGGCTGGAGTTAATAGTCTGTTGACCATCAATCAAATGAACAGCGAAGGAACCAAAGTGATTGATAAAGGTAGAAACGTTTTTGATGGGCATGAAAAACACCATACCGTTGAAGGGCCAAAGTTGTATAAAAAGCATGGCTATTACTATGTTTTTGCTCCTGCGGGAGGAGTGGCCACAGGATGGCAGTTGGTATTACGTTCAAAAAATATTTATGGGCCCTATGAAGAAAAAGTAGTATTAGAGCAAGGAAGTACGGCAATCAATGGGCCGCATCAGGGGGCTTGGGTAACAACGCCCAATGGAGATTCCTGGTTTTTACATTTTCAAGATAAAGAGGTATATGGAAGGGTTTTGTTTTTAGAGCCAATGAGCTGGAAAAATGAATGGCCCGTAATGGGAAAAGATTTGGATGGAAATGGTATTGGGGAACCTGTATTGAGTTTTCAAAAACCTATTGTAGGAAAGCAATATCCAATCCAAACTCCGGAGGAAAGCGATGACTTTAATGAAGGGAAATATGGAATTCAATGGCAATGGTATGCTAATCAGTCAATCAAATGGAGTGCTCAAATTCCGGGAACAGCTTATTTAAGGCTTTTTTGCATGAGTAAAAAAGAGTTGCCTAATTTATGGGACGCTCCTCATTTATTATTACAAAAACTACCAGCAGAAAATTTTATTACAACCACTAAAGTAAAGTTAAACATTGAATGGGAAACCACCGGGAAAAACGCAGGATTATTGATGATGGGGCAATCGTATGCTTATGCAGGAATCAGTTTTGAAGAGGGAAGTTTTTGGGTAAAACAGGTGGTCTGTAATGACGCTATAAACGGTTCAAAAGAAAAAGTGGTCGAAAAGAAAAAGCTTCTAAAAAATGAGGTCTTTTTAAGAATGGAGGTAAAATCTCCAGCTGCAACTTGTTACTTCAGTTACAGTGAAGATGGAAATAAATTTGAACCGATAGGAGAAAGTTTTAAAGCGCAAAAAGATTTGTGGATCAGTGCCAAAATGGGAATTTTTTCGATGAGTGAAGCAACTGCAAGAATGGGAAGCTATGCCGATTTTGATTGGTTTAAAGTATCAAAATAAATAAAAAATAACAAGTAGAAAAAGAGTCAAATTAAAAAGATAATACATTAATAAAATGAAAAAAACGATATTTTTTGCACTGACAATTGCATTGACAATTACACTGACAATTGTAATGATAAGTTCTCAAAAAGAGAAAAAGTCTTTTAACATAGATCAAAATTTAGAGTATTGTGTAGCACAAGCCAATAAAACTTTAGCGGTTTTGCCAGATACTTTAGGAATTCCAAGAAATATAGCTCCTGGATCAAAAGACTGGAATCTTGTCGGTTATAAAGATTGGACCAGTGGATTCTGGCCAGGAATATTGTGGTATTTATACGAATATACCGGGGATGAAGTATGGAAAGAAAAAGCAGATAAATACACCCATTTCTTAACACCATTATCTGTGCGTTCAGCGACTGATCACGATTTAGGCTTTCAAGTATATTGTAGTTTTGGGAATGGCTATAGATTGACTAAAAATCAGGAGTATAAGGATGTTATACTTAAAACATCAGATACGTTGGCAACATTATATAACCCTAAAGTGGGAACTATTTTGTCATGGCCAGAAATGGTTAAGAAGATGAATTGGCCGCACAATACCATTATAGACAACATGATAAATTTAGAGATGTTATTTGAAGCTTCTAAAAATGGAGGGAATAAATCGCTGTACGATATGGCAGTTAGACATGCCGAAACTACTATGAAAAATCAATTTAGAAAGGATTACTCGGTCTATCACGTAGTTGTTTACGACACCGTTACAGGTAAAAAAATAAAAGCAGTTACCCATCAAGGATATGGAGATGAAACGATGTGGGCAAGAGGCCAAGCTTGGGCAATTTATGGTTATACCATGGTTTATAGGGAAACTAAAGATCCTAAATTCTTAGATTTTGCACATAAGGTGACTAAAATTTACCTAGATCGTTTGCCTAAAGATTTAATTCCATATTGGGATTTTGATGCGCCAAATATTCCCAACGAACCAAGAGATGCTTCTGCAGCAGCACTAGTTGCATCGGGACTTATAGAATTGTCAACGTATACAAAAGATGCGGCTTTAGCGAAAACGTATTTAGATAAAGCGGAAGCAATGTTAGAAGAATTGTCGAGTAAAAGATACCAAAGTGCCAATAGCAACTCCTCTTTTTTATTACACTCAACGGGACATTATCCAAATAAAAGTGAAATTGATTATTCAATTATATACGCTGATTATTACTATATTGAGGCATTATTACGTTTGAAAAAATTAAAAGCAGGTAAAGATTTAATTGCTCCTCTTAAAATCAATAAATCGATTGCTTTGAAAAAAAATAATTAAAAATTAAATCTAATTTTGGCTTATCAAAAGACAATCTTTGAATAATTTTTTAATAACAAAAAAATAAATAAATTATAATTATGAAGAAAATACTTTTATGGTCTATTACAGCTGCACTGGCTGGTTTCTTATTCGGGTTTGATACCGTCGTAATTTCAGGTGCTGATAAAAAACTTCAGGCATTATGGCATACTTCAGATGTTTTTCATGGATCGGTTGTGATGGCAATGGCATTATGGGGGACTGTAATTGGAGCTATTTTTGGAGGTATACCAACAAATAAAATAGGCAGAAAGAAAACATTAATAGGGATAGGTGTTCTGTTTTTGGTTTCAGCTATTGGTTCAGCATTTGCAAATGATCCATTTACTTTTGCCTTTTTTCGTTTTATAGGCGGCTTAGGAATTGGAGCTTCTACAATAGCGGCGCCAACCTATGTGTCAGAAATTGCGCCAGCAAAAGACAGGGGACGTTTAGTTTCTTTGTATCAATTTAATATTGTTTTAGGGATATTAGTAGCTTTTTTATCTAATTATCTACTACGAGATGCAGGAGAAAATTCATGGCGCTGGATGGTAGGAGTGATGGCGTTTCCAGCATTTTTTTATACGCTTATCGTATTCACCATTCCTGAAAGTCCAAGATGGTTGTTGTCAAAATCAAGAAATGAAGAGGCAAAAAAAGTATTGGAGAAAATTGATCCAACAGCTAAAATTGATGATTTAATTGCGGAAATGCATATTGATGGTGATGAACATAAAAAAGGGGAAACTATCTTTTTAAAGAAATACAGATTTCCATTAATCTTGGCTTTTCTTATCGCTTTTTTCAACCAGTTATCAGGCATAAACGCTTTTTTGTATTATGCTCCCAGAATATTTGCAGAAGCAGGTTTAGAAGAGAGTGCTGCTTTAATGAGCAGTATTGGGATAGGGTTGACCAACTTAATCTTTACTCTTTTTGGGGTCTTTTTGATTGATGTATTGGGAAGAAAAGTATTGATGTACATTGGATCTATTGGGTATATTATTTCCTTAGGCTTGGTTTCTTTAGCTTTTTTCTTAAAATGGCAGGGAATGGCAGTGCCCATCTTTTTATTTATGTTTATTGCTTCGCATGCTATAGGGCAAGGTGCAGTGATTTGGGTTTTTATATCTGAAATTTTCCCCAATCATCTAAGAGCCAGCGGACAGGCGTTTGGCTCCTCCACACATTGGGTTTTGGCAGCAATCATACCGTCTATGGTTCCTTTTTTATTCTCGACTATTGGTGCAGGAACAGTATTTTTAATCTTTGCCATAATGATGGTATTCCAGTTGTTTTTTGTAATCTTTATGATGCCGGAAACTAAAGGGAAATCATTGGAAGAATTGCAGGAAACTGTTTTTAAGCAGAAATAGAAAAGTACCTAATCTTAATTAATATAATACTTAATTTATATAATTTTAGAAAGTTTTATGAAGAACATTAAAAATATATTTCATCTTGGTCTATTGCTGTTTTTAGGAAATATGCTCTATGCTGGAGTTGGAGGACAAAATAAACTAATTACCTATACTGCGCCGAAAGAGGCATTACAAAATACAGATTTCTCTGTTAAGGTTCGTGTCCCGGGTGGCACATGGCAGGATTTGCCGGAACATTTGATTAAAGTTGACGAAGTAAAAGACAGCGGTCATGATGTTCAGTATGCGTCAATGAGTTATTTTGATTTTTCGGGAGAAGTCGAAGTTTCCGTTACTTACAACCACGGGACTGTTAATACTTCCAGAATAAGACCATTATCTTATGGAATCCAACATAATGTAAACGGTAATACTTTGACCTTCAGGTTAAATCAGCCATCCAATTTATCAATAGAGGTTAATGGAGATATTATGCACAATCTGCATCTTTTTGCTAATCCTATAAGTACTTATGTACCTGACAGAAAAGACAAAAAACTTATTTATTTCGGTCCGGGTATTCATAATATATCAGACGGTAAACTAATGGTGCCTTCCGGCTCAACAGTATATGTAGACGGCGGTGCTATTATTATGGGGAAGATTAGGATTGAAAATGCCCAAAATGTAAAAGTATTGGGAAGTGGTATGATCGATCAGTCAATTAAAGGCGGCATTTCTATATCCAATTCTAAAAATATTGAAATCGAAGGACTTTTTAGTACCCAGTGTTTCACCGGGGGATCGGATAATGTTACTATTAGAAATGTAAAGGTAATTAGTTTTTTTGGGTGGGGTGACGGAATGAATGTCATATCCAGTACTAATGTCCTTATTGATCGCTCGTTTAATAGAAATTCCGACGATTGTACCACTGTATACGGAACAAGAGGTGGCTATAAAGGTGGGTGTGCTAATGTTACCATGCAAAATTCCACACTGTGGGCGGATGTAGGACATCCTATTTTGGTAGGAACACACGGTAGTACGCCTAACCCAGAAATTCTTGAAAACCTTACTTATAAAAACATAGATATACTCGATCACAAAGAGCGACAGCTTGATTACCAAGGTTGCCTCAGTCTTAATGCCGGGGATAGTAATCTGATAAGAAATGTAAAATTTGAGAATATCAGAATTGAAGATTTCAGACAGGGACAGCTTGTAAATATCCGAGTGTTTTTTAACAGCAAATATTGTACGTCACCGGGAAGGGGTGTTGAAAATATTCTTTTCAAAGATATTACTTATAACGGTGTGAATGCAGGAACATCTATAATTGCGGGCTATGACAGCAATAGAAAAGTGAAAGATGTGGTTTTTGAAAATCTCACCATTAATGGTGTTTTAATCTACGATGATATGCCAAACAAGCCTAAATGGTTTAAGACATCCGATATGGCGAATTTCTTTGTAGGGGAACATGTTGAAGGAATTATTTTCTCAAAAACAAAATTATAGTAAAGTGTAAACAATTTTGAATACGAAGTGCTAAAGATAAGCTGTTCTGAAAAGGGCAGTTTTTTTTGGTATGTCGGGCATGGTGATTTTCTGGCAGAGTGTAAGTCTCTGTACGCACGCATTGATAGATTATTTGCGAGAGCAAATACCTAGCAATTGGCAAGGGTGTCTATCGTGAGGTAGAATCTGAAAGAAGCCATCAGCAAAAGTGAGCTTCTGACGCACAGAAATCTAATACAAGGCTAACTTTGGGAGGGCAAGCGAGCAATAGATTGCAAGAGCCCAAAATTCGTAGGCAGAATCCGTGGAAATAAAATGAGCCTTATCCCGAGAGGTCTTGAAACTTGTTCCAAAGGGACTATTTTTGTAGTGATGCAAAGAGAAGAGTTTCAAGAAGTCAGCAGAGGACATAGGTCAGGAGCTACGAGCCTAAGGTAATACTTAGGAGGGCTCACAAAACTAGAAGGTCTGAATCTTTAGATTTAAGTAGCAGTTAGTTAGAAAATTGGTTTATGAAGCGACAGCAAGGCATAAGATATTAATCTGATTTGTTTCCATTAAATGGAGACAACCCGAATGCTATTCACGATTCAGCGAATTGTTCACCGTATGTGGAGCAAACAAAAGAAGGGAGTCTCAAGTAAACGAAGCAGGACAACAAGTACGAGCCTTAGTAAATTGTAATTTAATGCAAGTAATATGCTCTACAACTAACATCAGGGGAGCATATAAACGGGTAAAGCAGAACAAAGGTGTAGCAGGAATTGACCAAATGGCAGTGGATAAATTTGCAGACTGGTTTAAGGACGAAGGGAGAATCTCATCACAGCATTACAATCAGGAACGTACGAGCCAATGCTATCTGGAAAGCAATACCATTTTGAAGTCTGCTGTCAATCTTTATCAGAAATTGGGTTTCAAAAAAATAACAGGATGCACCACACCTTACAAACGCTGTAATATTCAAATGGAATTAAATGTAAATAATCAATTTTAAAGGAGATGAAAAATGAATAAAAAAAGAAAACGCTACCCCAAAACAATTTTTAGGGGTTGATTTTGTTGTGCTGTCCATTGGTAAAGAATCAATGGTAACATGACGCTGTATAAAATCAACTGATTTTGTCCCTTTTCACCAACACCCCAACGAACAGAGTGGTTATGTAATTTCCGGGAAATACAAATTGAAATTTGGAAGAGAAGAATTTTTATTATCTTAAGGAGATAGCTATTCGATTCCTGCCAATGTGGAGCATACTATCGAAATTATCGAACTGGTTGAAGTTGTTGATGTGTTTACACCTATCAGACAGGATTATTTATAAAGGATCATTTTTATAGTTCAAACAAAAAAGCCGCCTCAAGTATTACACAAGAGACGGCTTTTGTTTTTAGAATTTACCTATTCTTTGATAATCTTTTTCACGGTAATTTCATTTCCATTGGTAATGTACAAGAAATACAGACCGGAAGGCAATCTATCCAAAGACATCACTTCTAAAGTACTGGTCAAAGCTTGGGACTGCACTTTCATTCCTAATGAATTGTATAGTTCAAGTGTAACTCCGCTATGGACTTCACTTACTTTTACATTCAATAGGGTAGTAACAGGATTAGGATAAACGGTTACGTCTTCCGCAGCATTTTCCTCACTAATCAAGACTTTATTAATGTCTTTGCCTACTATACTAACCGCAGTGGTACTGCAAGAACCCAGTTTGTCTCCATGATCCAAATGCGATTGAACCGAATTGGAACTTACACAAATTTCTTTTCCATTATGGCAAACCATAACTTTATCATTGGAGTTGCCACACTGTACATTTATGGTTTTAATCACAATAGCAGTCGTTGTTTGACAACCCTTAGCATCAGTTACTACCACAGGATACGTTCCTGCAGCTGATACGGAGATGGTTTTTGCGGTTTGGTTTGAGCTCCATGCATAAGTGTAAGGAGCTGTTCCTCCAGCAGGAGTCGCAGTAATACTAAGAGAAGTTGGTCCATATCCAATATAGATGGTGTTTTTTTCATCTACAGTAGCATTAAGGGCGTACACATTTAGAATCGTTGCCGTCAACTGTATTGCATTAGTGTCATCACAATCTGTATGGTTTGTTACACCACAGGCTACAGGGGTACCTGAACCTAATCCATCTCCATCGTTATCTGTATACAACAGCTTATTGTCGTCACAATCGGTATTGTTGGTAGCATACCCTTCAGGGGCAACTGATGCACACAACATTGCTGTTACAGTTGATCCAAATCCATCCTTATCGGCATCTACATAATATAGGATAGGTTCATGAACAGTCACATCGCTATCATTACAATCGGTGTTGTTGGTAGCATAACCTTCAGGGGCAACTGATGAACACAACATTGCCGTTGCGGTAGATCCAAATCCATCCTTGTCGGCATCTAAATAATAAAGAACAGGTTGATGTACAGTGGCATCGCTATCATTACAATCGGTGTTGTTGGTAGCATACCCTTCAGGAGCAACTGAAGCGCACAACATTGCTGTTGCGGTAGATCCAAATCCATCCTTGTCGGCATCTACATAATAAAGAACAGGTTGATGAACAGTCGCATCGCTATCATTACAATCGGTGTTGTTGGTAGCATACCCTTCAGGAGCAACTGAAGCGCACAACATTGCTGTTGCGGTAGATCCAAATCCATCCTTGTCGGCATCTACATAATAAAGAACAGGTTGATGAACAGTCGCATCGCTATCATTACAATCGGTGTTGTTGGTAGCATACCCTTCAGGAGCAACTGAAGCGCACAACGTTGCTGTTGCGGTAGATCCAAATCCATCCTTGTCGGCATCTACATAATAAAGAACAGGTTGATGAACAGTAGCATCGCTATCACTACAATCGGTGTTGTTGGTAGCATACCCTTCAGGGGCAACTGATGCGCACAACATTGCTGTTGCGGTAGATCCAAATCCATCCTTGTCGGCATCTACATAATATTGAATTGGCTCATGAACAGTCGCATTGCTATCATTACAATCGGTATTGTTTGTAGCATAACCTACAGGGGCAACTGATGCGCACAACATTGCTGTTGCGGTAGATCCAAATCCATCCTTGTCGGCATCTACATAATATTGAATAGACTCATGAACAGTCGCATCGTTATCATTACAATCGGTGTTGTTGGTAGCATAGCCTTCAGGGGCAACATTTACCGTAAATAAAGCACTGGTAGTTGATCCAAAACCATCACGATCGTTATCTAAATAATACGTCTTATTAACGGTTAGCGGTTGTGTAACTGAAGTTGCAGCATTGTAGCTATCATTACCCGCTTGCGAAGCAGTGATTATAGCAGAACCTGCAGATAAAATATGAATTTTGTTATCCACAATCGTTGCTACAGAGGTATTTGAGCTGCTATATGTTACAGGAAGCCCTGAAGAGGCATTAGCTCCAGCATTAAAATCAGCGTCTCTAATCAATTTAGCTGTAATTGCAACAAAATCAATAGTCTGTCCTTTTTTTACCACCGTTACAACTTGCGTTTGCGTTTGCGCAGCATTGTAATCTGTATTTCCTGCCTGCGAAGCGGTAATAGTTGAGGTTCCAGGAGCAACAATATGCAGCTTTCCATCTACTATACTCGCTACAGCGCTATCTGAACTGGTATAACTAACAGCTAGTCCTGAAGTTGCTGTTGCAGGAGAAAAATCAGTGTCACCCATTGCTTTTTGCAGAGTCGTTTTAAGAGCAATAGTCTGGCTTAATTTAGCACTTTCGGCAATCTCAGAGGCACTTAACGCTTTGTTGTAAATTTTAAATTCATCAATTGAACCTTTAAACATTGGATCATTAAATTGAGATTTACCCAAATAGTTTAGATTGGTACTACCTATAGTAGACGGCTTTATTGTTACACCAGTATTAGTAGCAACCAAAGCGCCATTAATGTACATACGACAGGTACTTCCTGACTGGGTAATTGCAAAATGAGTCCAAGTGTTAAGTGGTAGCGTATAGGTAGCTGTTACCTGCTGTTCTGAACCACCATTTCTGATAGCATAGCGCATAAGGTTAGTCCCTGCCTGAATTGTCAAAAACATATATTTGGTAGGTGTTGTAGCGCTGATACCAAAATCAAATGCACGCATCCATGTTGTCTTAACATCCATTCTTACCCATGTTGATATGGTAAAATCATTTAATGTACTTACAATTCCAGTTGGCAACGTAGCATAAGCATTGGCTGTTCCATCCAGTTTAAGTGACTGACTGTATTTACCAGTATCTCTAGTAGCTGTAGCTGCCAATGTTCCATGGTTAGCTCCCCAGTTGTCAATAGCGCGTGTTCCGCTTTGTTCATCAAATTTCAGGTAAGTTATTTGACCGATATTTGGAGTTGCCACTACTTCTGTGCTGGAAGAACTTTCCGTAGCACCATCAACAGAAGAAACTACATAGTAATAAATAGTTCCATTACTAATTGCAGTATCGGTAAATTTTGTACCGGCAGTATTTCCGATAGTAGTATAAGGTCCACCTGAAGTGGTAGAACGTTTGATGCTATAGCTAAAATTCTGAATAGGATCCCATTCGATGATGTTTTTAGCATCATAAGATGCCACGATAACATTGCTTACTACATTATTTTGTACTGTTAAAGTTATTATTTGTGAACCTGTATTGCTACCGTTAGTCGCAGTTAAGGTTACAGAAAAAGTACCGAATTGTGTAGGAGTGCCTGATAGTATCCCTGTAACACTGTCAACACTTAAACCAGAAGGCAAACCTGTTGCAGTAAAATTGCTTAGTGCTTTGTTGCTAATGGTATAAGTAAATGGTTTACCAATCATAGTAGTAAGTTGCGTATCGTTTGTAATGACAACCGTTAAAACTTTTGCTTGTGATGCTGCCGGCCAGTACACGTTATTTCCTGCTTGTGAAGCAGTAATAGTTGCAGTTCCGGTAGAAAGAATATGAACTTTACCATTAACGATGGTTGCAACCAATTCATTTGAACTGCTGTAAGTTACCGGAAGACCTGAACTAGCAGTTGCTGCGGGGTCAAAATCGTCATCACCCATTACTTTTTGGGCAATTGAATTTAACGTTATAGTTTGACTTTGAGAACTTCCAGCAATTTCAGATGCACTTAAAGCTCTGCTATATATCTTAAACTCATCAATTGCACCTTTAAACATAGGGTCATTCCATTGAGATTTACCCAAGTAATTCAAGTTAGTACTTCCCAAATCAGAAGGTTTAATAGTTACAGCAGTATTAGTTGCAACTAAAGCTCCGTTAATATACATGCTACAAGTACTTCCAGATTGGGTAATTGCGAAGTGAGTCCAGGTTTTAAGAGGAACAGTGTAATTATACGTCATGCCTTGTTCTGTTCCTCCGTTTTTAATTGCAAAACGTACCTGACCTGATGCTCCTGCCTGAGCGGATAAAAACATATACTTAGATGTTCCGGTTCCAAAATCAAAAACTCGCATCCAGTTAGCCAATTCATCCATATTTACCCATGCTGTTATCGAAAAATCAGCTAAAGTGCTCACAATACCAGTAGGTAAGGTAGCATAAGAGCTAGCTGTTCCATCCAGTTTAAGGGCTTGTCCGTTTCTGCCCTCAGTGCGACTTGCAGTGGTGTTTAATGTACCATGATTGGCACCCCAGCTATCAATACTACGTGTCCCGCTTAGTTCGTCAAATTTCAGGTAAGTCATTTGCCCGATATTTGGAGTTGCTTTTACTTCAGTACTGTTAGGATTTTCTCCTGTATTGTCAATAGAAGACACGACATAATAATAAGCAGTTCCGTTAGTGATACTTGTATCAGTAAATTTTGATTCCGTAACAGTTCCAAGGGTAGTATATGGTCCTCCTGGAGTTGTCGAACGTTTTACATTATAACTAAAGTTCAAAATAGGATTCCATTCGATGATATTTTTAGCATCACCAGCCGCTACTATTAGACCATTAACTACGGTGTTTAATACTTTTAATGATAAAATTTTAGTATTAGATGCAGTTTCATTT
Organism: Flavobacterium kochi; assembly: GCF_048286715.1. Classification (NCBI taxonomy): domain Bacteria; kingdom Pseudomonadati; phylum Bacteroidota; class Flavobacteriia; order Flavobacteriales; family Flavobacteriaceae; genus Flavobacterium; species Flavobacterium kochi. Next base: position 135,369 of record NZ_JBLVPW010000004.1, on the reverse strand, counting down.
GAAGCCGTAAGTGTAACAGAGAAAATCCCTTGCACAGTTGGAGTTCCTGAAATTATGCCAGAAGCAGTATCTATGCTTAAACCAGCAGGCAGTCCACTAGCATTAAAGCTGGTTGGTGATTTGATGGCTGTAATAGTATAAGAGAAAGGTTTTCCAATAAGAGTAGTTTGCTCTAATACACTTGTAATTGCAACAGTTACAGAACGGTCCTCTAATAGCACCACATCGTTGCCCGTACCGCCTATGTATGTGATACGAAAGCTATTGCCGCCAATACTTATTAGTGACATTTCCTGTAAATCTTTAAATATTCCGTTAATAGGAAGTGTTCCTGTATTGTCTATTATCGTATAGTTTGTTCCTTGAGTTAATGTACCCGCAATGCTGATTGGAGCTAAAACAGGACTATTAAGCAAGTTTACACTAGTGGCTTTAATTTGATCGCCAATAGCTGTACCCAGGTTAATTTCCGGAGTATAGGTAGCATCCGCTTTTAAAGTAAGAGCACCAACACTTAAGGTACCGACCTTTAAAAATCCAGGTTCCAATATAACACCTGCTCCGCTTCCTGTTCCTAGTGTAGCCGATGACTGAGTTATTCCCCAGCCTCCCAAAGCACCTTCTTCTATAATTATCGGACTACTAAAAACGCCAGTAGTTCCATTATTATTTATCAATAATTTTCCTTTTTTAACGGTAGTTGTTCCTACATAGGCCTGATTTCCCCACATTTCTAAAATACCTGTACCGACCTTTTCAACGGTCAAATTACTGCCATTACCGTTAATGGTTCCGCCATAGCTGGAATAAGTATTAAGGGCACCAATGCTGATAACAGGCGCACCGCCCCCATCGGCACGGATATAGCCACGGCCGTTAAGAGCACCGAAATGAATAGTTCCAGTTGCAAAACCGATGCCCTGGCAATCAACCCCATTGGCATCTAATAGCCAGGTTGCCTTTGCACTTCCGGAATTGGGAATTCCAAAGCGTATCCTTTGTTTGCCACTTCTCAATTTTGAGATAAAGGTTCCTGTAAATTCGCTGTTGTCGCCCAAGAGATTAAGGCCGGCATAGTCATTTCCGTCATGCTCCAGCGTACCAGAGCCTAATAGTTTTCCGTAAAGAGTTATGGCATAAACATCTTCATACATAAAACTTCTGTTTTCAGGCAATACTTCTATGTCGTTATACAATTTGAGCTCCGCAGTGGGTGGAGCCTGCAGCTTCCCTCCGTTCAGTTGGATCTTGCCTGTTCCGAAAGGTCCTGCTATAGGATTACTCGCAGTTCCGGTTCCCAAGCCCGATGCTGCTACAGTACCGCTGACAATGATTGTGTTTCCTGAATAGGTACTATTGCTTCTATTAACGTATAAAATAGCCGTCCCGGATTTCAATAAGGAACCTGTGCCGCTTATCGCTCCGTTCAAAACGACATCGCCTGTGGTATTCACGTTTAATTGATCGGTTAGCTGTAATGGAGTAGTTAAAGTTTGAGTACTTGATGAGTTGTTAACAAGATCATTCTTTAGATTTAAGCTATTCCCTGAAATGGTATAGGCATCAGCTCCGGCTTCGAATTGAAGTCTTGAGACTATCAGGTCATTGATATCGTTGGTCAGAATTGAATCAGTAGTTGACTTGAAGGTTAATATGGCAGGGTTTACCGGAAGAGTATTTTCAACCCAGTTGGCTGCCAGATTAAATGAAGTAGTAAGAGGTGTTGGGCTCCATACCGAGGAGTTTGCACCTGGTACACCAAAGACTTCAGCAGAATTGCCGCTTTCTTGTGAGGTTCCAACAGAAGAAACCACATAGTAATATGGATTACCATTGGTAACATTTGTGTCCTCATAACTGTTAGTATTAACCGTTGCAATAGTTGTATACGGGCCACCACTTACGGTACCACGCTTTACTTTGTACGAAGAAGCGCCCAAAGCGGTATCCCAAGCAAGTATGATACGGTCATTTTGATTAGTTGCTACAGGACGCCCCGGAATTGCAGGAGGAACCGCCGCAAAAACTTCATCGGAAATCCCACTTTCTTTATCCCCTGTAAGTGCCGTAATTACATAATAATTATTCACTTCAGGTACAGGAGCTACATCTGTAAAAGTGGTGCCCGTAATACCTGTCTGGATAGTTGTATAGGTTCCTCCCGGTGTTATCGAACGTTTCACTGAATAACTGGTAGCGTTTACTGAAGCTGTCCAGTTAAGTTTAATTTGTGTTGTATTAACAATCGATGCCAATGCTGAAGTTGGAGCTGCAGGTGCTTCACTATTAATCACTGTAAGGATTAAAGTGGCTGTGCCTGTTCCACTGGTATTGGTAGCAGTTATGGTAACTTCACTTTGTCCTAACTCGGTAGCTGCACCAGAAATAATTCCGGTAGCCGAATCAAGGCTAAGTCCTGCCGGCAATCCGCTGGCATTGTAAGAAGATGGATTAGCACCAGCAATGATGTTATAGCTAAAAGGCGTACCAATGGTAGCTATAGCTGTGGTAGCACTGCTAATCTCTGGAGATCCTGCAGTTGCGGTTTGACTAAATGCCACATTACTGAACGTAGCAGTGTTTTGTGCCGATGTATTATTAGAAAGGGTATAAAATCCCGCATACAAATTTGTCGGGAAACCGGTAGCTGAATACCAGCAACCATCATTAGTCCAGTTAACACCATCCTGCGAATGGTACACAAATATGCGGGTGTTAACACGTTCAATTTTTAACCACCAGGGCGCTTTGGGTTGCCAGTGTCTTCCGGCACCGCCGGTAGCGTTAAGAAAAAGATCCCAGTAAGCGGAACCTGGTGCAAGTGATTCGCGTAACATCACGCCGCAGCCTCCGGTAGTGAGCGACATATTATCCACTTTTACTACCAGACCGACATCACCACTAACTTTTTTGAAATTGAAACTAAAGGCAGTACTGGTGGAAGTTCCGGCGGCTTTAAGCGTCCATACTCCGTTATTGAACGAAGCGCTGCTTGCTAATCCTGTATTACCGATATCTATATTAGTTAAATTGCTTACCGGCTGCACGTGATCGGCAGGATAATACACGGGAGGCAAACTAACGGCTGTAGAAGTGTCTGACGATTTCAGAAATAAGAAATCACCGCCGGCGCCACCCAAAGCAGCTCGCATTCTGTCGGTGTTAGGAGTTGGGATTCCTTTACGCACATTATAAGCACTGTAAATAAGGTTTGTCATATCGCCAGCTACTGCTCCGGGCTGAATTCCCCATTTGGTCCAATAACTTGCGTAACCTCCAAAAGGAACATAGGTCATTGTAGCTCCGTCAAAAGCGTATTTATGGTACAATTCGCCGATAGCCAATACTCGATTGTCCAACTCGGAAAACATATCTACATTCTGTTTGTAGGCAACTTCTGCGCCCCAGGCCAGAGCTGCAGCCTGCACACGCCAGTGGTCGTCACGACCTGTATCACCTACTTCGCCATTGGGTAGCGAGTTACGCATACCTCCACCGGCGTCCATTCTGTAGACTTCTATCGCCTGATTAAATTTAGTAACATCATTACAAAAAGCCGCTGCGCCCAGGGCTATTTTCAGCTGGAGAGCTCCTTTATTCTGGTCGCGTAATGGATTGGGTACTGCAGAAGTGGGGAATAATACCTGAGAAAAATATTTCTCAACATGGTCTGTATTTGCCTGGGTCCATCCAGGATAAGTATAGCGAAGTATTTCGGCACCTGTAGCCCAGAATTGGGCGTAGTCACCAATATCCAGCATAGATTCATTACCACCCCAGGTGGTATTGGTTACGGCCCAGCCATCGAGCATATTAGTAGCTTTTTGGGCATAAGCAGCATCACCGGTAAACCACCACATAAATGCCAGGTTGTGTATGGCAATCATATCACTCTTCCATTGACCGTTATTCAAGTCTGGAGCACGGCTTACGGTTGCCTGCGGCGCACCAGGAGTGTAGCTTAGTTGAGAACGGGAGTTGCTTTTAAATGCATTGTAAGCCGAAAGCCAGGGTTCCTTGGTAATATTGACCTTTAGCTGATCCAAATCGGTCTGGGTAAAAGGGATACCCGGATGTACGAACGTTTGTTGTGCCGAAATCTGCTGGGTAAACCCGAGAATCAGCAACAAAGTTCCATACAGAAAGATGGAGTAAATTTTTTTCATTGATTTGTTTTTTAGATATGATTTTGGTAATTAAAGACAATTTAACCGTAATTATTTTTTATATAAAAAAAGGTAGATTGTATTTGGTAGGTTCAGATTAATTCAACTCATTATCATTAAATTCAATTGTTTTTTTATAGCTGTTTTTTGATATAATTACATGATAATATATTAGTTAAGTTTTTTTTATTTTATCATAGGCAATTTATTTTATTAAAAATTTATCGTGTTATATAAATCGTTTCTTTAAAATTTTATAAACAGGCTTATTATTCAGCCGTTTTATAATATGGTTTCTTTAAAATACATTCTGTTTTTTTACTTTTAAAGACTTATGTATCAATCTTGAATCTCGTCTTTAGTATTTAAACAAAATTATTGCTTTAAAATCACCTAACTGTTCTGAACCGTGCTGATGTAATTGTGTTTTTTGTTATTTTTTAATAATAAAAAAACACTTAAAGTAATTTTAGATGTAATTGATTGTTAATTTTTTAAAAAAAAATAAAAATTCATCAAAAGTGCTTATTGTTATTTAGGAATGGTCTTTAATAGGTTCTTTTGGGGAGCAGAGAAGCTAGCTGTCAAAAAGGAGTTAACCAATTGTGCAGGCCAAAATTCTACTAAAAAATAGTACCTTAAAACAAAAAGCTGTCTCAAGAGCATCATGCGCTTGAAACAGCTTTTTTATTTTAAGGGAGTACTGAGTCTATTATTTTATAATAACTTTAGCTGAATATTGATTATTCAGAATTAAGATATAAATACCAACAGGCAAAGTCTGACTTAAAACGACATCTATAGTACCAGTATCGTTTTTAACTGATTTTAAGTAAATCGTCTGTCCCATCAAATCAATTAATTTCACTTGCACTTCTTTTCCAACTAACTCAGTATTGGTCGCAATAGTAAATCTATTATTCACCACCGGGTTAGGATAAATAAGGCTGTTCTTTATTACCGCCGTACCAGAGAACTGGTTATCCCATTTTTTTTGAGAAATCTTGGAAGTGATGTTGTGTTCTATATTTATTTCTTCAGCGCTCAATGCTCTGCTATATATTTTAAATTTATCAATTGAGCCTTTAAACATAAAATCATTAAACTGTGATTTGCCCAGATAATTCAAATTAGTGCTGCCTAGAGTTGATGGCTTAATAGAAACACCTGTGTTAGAAGCAACGGACGTTCCATTGATATACAAAGTACAGGTATTTCCGGATTGGGTAATAGCAAAATGCGTCCAGGTATTAAGCGGAAGGGTATAAGTAAAATTAACCTGTTGCTCTGATCCTCCATTTTTAATAGCATAACGCATAATATTAGCACTTCCGGCCTGGATCGTTAAAAACATATACTTGCTGGTTCCCGTACCAAAGTCAAATACCCTCATCCAGTTAGATTTAACATCCATTCTTACCCAAGTGGATATTGTAAAATCGTTTAGTGTACTTATAATTCCGGTTGGCAATGTAGTGTAAGCCGTAGAAGTTCCGTCTAGCTTAAGCGCAGATCCAGAAAGGCCGGCATCACGTGTTGCTGTTGCCTGCAAAGTAGCATGGCTTGCTCCCCAACTGTCAATGCCCCGCGTTCCACTTGGCTCATCAAATTTCAGGTAAGTAATTTGTCCGGTATTGGGCGTTGCTGTCACTTCGGCACTATTAGGGTTTTCCCCAAGGGTATTATTAGCGGAAACTACATAGTAATACGTGTTTCCATTACTAACATTAGTATCGGTAAATGTGGTGCCAGTAACCGTTCCGATAGTGGTATAAGACCCGCCTGAAGTAGTGGAACGTTTAACATTGTAGCTGAAATTCTGGATAGCATCCCATTCGATGATATTTTTAGCATCACCGGCTGCAACTATAACATTATTTACAATGGTATATATTGTTAAAGCAATAATTTGTGAACCTGAAATGCTGCCGTTGGAAGCGGTTAAAGCTACAGAAAAAGCACCGTATTCAGTAGGAGTACCAGTGATTAGGCCGGTACTGGTATTTAAACTTAAACCCGCAGGCAGGCCAGTTGCAGTAAAACTGGTTAATGCGGTGTTATTTGTAATGGTATAGGTAAATGGCGTTCCCATTACAGCAGATGGTGTAGTATTATTGGTAATGACAACCGTTAAAACCTGTGTTTGTGATTGCGCTGCTGCATAAACATTATTTCCGGCCTGCGAAGCTGTAATTGTTGTAGTTCCGGTACCAAGAATATGAACTTTACCGTTAACGATGCTTGCAACTGATCCATTTGAACTGGTGTAAGTTGCTGCAAGACCTGAAGAAGCCGTAGCTAAAGGATCAAAATCGGCATCTCCAAGTAGTTTGGTTCCAATTGCGGCAAAATTGATAGTCTGTGCTTGTTTAACAACCGTTAAAACTTGCGTTTGTGCTGGTGCTGGCGTGTAAACATCATTTCCAGTCTGTGAAGCAGTAATCGTTGAAGTTCCCGCAGCAAGAATATGAATTTTACCATTAACTATGCTTGCAACTGATTCATCCGAACTGGTGTATGTTACCGCAAGTCCTGAAGAAGCGGTAGCAGAAGGATCAAAATCTGCGTCTCCAATTATTTTGGTTCCAATTGCGGCAAAACTAATAGTTTGATCTCTCTTGACAACCGTTAAAACTTGTGTTTGTGATGGGGCTGGCCAGTAAATTTCATTTCCATCCTGTGTAGCAGTAATGGTTGAAGTTCCGACAGCTAGAATATGAACCTTACCATTAACTATGCTTGCAACCGACTCATTCGAACTGGTGTAGGTTACCGGAAGACCTGAAGAAACGGTAGCAGGTTCAAAATCATCATCGAGCAATGCTTTTTGTACAGTAGCATTTAAAGTTATAGTTTGATTTAAATGACTAGCAGCAATCTCAGCTGTACTTAAAGCTCTACCGAATATTTTAAACTCATCCATAGAACCTTTAAACAAAGGGTCGCTAAACTGCGATTTACCCAGATAGTTTAAGGTAGTACTGCCAATGGTGGACGGCTTGATAGTTACGCCGGTATTTGTAGCAACTAAGGCCCCGTTAATATACATACTACAGGTACTTCCGGATTGGGTGATAGCAAAATGCGTCCAGGTATTCAGCGGCAGGGTATAATTAAAGTTCAGCTGTTGCTCTGCACCGCCGTTTTTAATGGCATAACGCATAACATTAGTGCCTGCCTGGATCGATAAAAATAGATACTTGCTCGTGCCGGTACCAAAGTCGAATACACGCATCCAATTGCTTTTCACATTCATTTTTACCCAGGTGGATATGGTAAAGTCGTTTAGCGTACTTACAATTCCAGTTGGCAAAGTAGCATAAGAGGTAGAAGTTCCGTCCAGCTTAAGCGCAGATCCTCCACGGCCGGTATCACGTGTTGCTGTTGCCTGCAAAGTACCGTGATTAGTTCCCCAGGTATCCGTTGCCTGAGTTCCGCTTGCTTCATTAAATTTATAATACGTTTGGCCTATGGCACGTGCGTCCATTAAAACTACATCGTTTCCATCGCCTCCTACATAGGTAATAATGAAACTATAACCGCCTACCGTAATCGAAGCCCATTCCGGTAAGCCATTAAATGTTCCTGTTACTGCCCCTGTTCCTGTATTGTTAATTAGGGTGTAATAGGTTCCAAAAGCTAAGGTTCCGGCAATACTAATTGGAGTTAAAAGAGGACTGTTTATCAGATTCACACTCGTGGCTTTAATTTGATCTCCAATAGCTGTACCCAAGTTAATTTCTGGGGTATAAGTAGCATCTGCTTTTAAAGTAAGTGCGCCAACACTTAAAGTACCAATAGTTAAAAATCCAGGTTCCAATATAGCACCAGCTCCGCTACCAGTTCCAAGAGTTGCCGAAGCCTGAGTTAGTCCCCAGCCTCCCAGCGCACCTTCTTCTACAATTACCGGACTGATAAAAACGCCTGTGGTTCCATCGTTATTTACTAATAATTTTCCTTTTTTTATGGTAGTAGTTCCAGTGTAGACCTGGTTACCCCACATTTCTAAAGTACCTGTACCTACCTTTTCAACGGTCAGATTAGTTCCGTTACCGTTAATGGTTCCGCCATAACTGGAATACGTATTCAGGGCTCCAATACTGATAACAGGCGCACCGCCCCCATCGGCACGGATATAACCGCGACCGTTAAGAGCACCAAAGTTTAGCGTTCCACTTGAAAAACCGATACCATGACAATCAACAGCATTGGCATCCAGCAACCAGGTTGCATTTGCACTTCCTGATTGGGGGATTCCGAAACGTATTCTTTGTTTACCACTTCTCAATACGGAGATAAAGGTGCCCGCAAATTGGCTATTATCGCCCAGGAGATTAAGGCCGCCATAATCATTTCCATCATGCTGCACAGTACCAGAGCCTAATAGCTTTCCGTAAAGAGTTATTGGATAAACATCTTCATACATATAACTTCTGTTTCCGGGCAATACTTCTATGTCGTTATACAATTTGAGCTCAGCAACAGGTGGAGCCTGCAGCTTCCCTCCGTTCAGTTGGATCTTGCCTGTTCCCAAAGGCCCTGCTGTAGGATTGCTTGCGATTCCGGTTCCCACACCCGATGCTATTACAGTACCGCTGACAATGAGTGTGTTCCCTGAATAGGTACTATTGCTTCCGTTAACATATAAATACCCCCCGTTAGACTTCATCATTAAAGAACCAGTGCCGCTTATCGCTCCGTTCAAAACAACCTCGCCTACGGTATTCACATTTAACTGATCCGTTAGCATTAATGGTGTGCTTAAGGTTTGTGCTCTGGATGAATTGTTAACTAGATCATTCTTCAACGTTAAGGCGTTACCAGAGATGGTATAGGCATTAGCATCTGATGCAAATTGAATTCTTGAGGCTACTAAACCGTTGATGTCATTGGTTACAAGTGAATCGCTGGTTACACCCAGCGTCAAGATTGCTGGATTTATTGGAAGGGCATTTTCAACCCAATTGGATGCCAGATTCAGATTCGTGGTAACTGGTGTAGGATTCCAGGTTCTTGTACTGGCTCCGGGCACGCCAAATGCTTCAGCCGAATTAGCACTTTCAAGGGTATTACCCATAGAAGATACTACATAATAATAAGGACTTCCACTGCTAACGTTGGTATCTGTATAACTGGTAGTTGAAACAGTGGCCAGAGTAGTATATGATCCTCCGCTTACAGTGCCTCTTTTTACTTTATAGGTAACTGCCCCAGAAGCTGCATTCCAGCTCAAATCAATGGAGTTGCTATTATTAACTACAATTGGCATAGATGGTACGGCAGGTGGTACCGATGCTGAAACTACATTAGAATTTCCGCTTTCAAAAGTTCCTGCTAGAGCAGTAACCACATAATAGTTGCTAACCTCCGGTTGTGGACTGGCATCAATAAACGATGTTCCGATGATGCCTGTTTGTATGGCAGTAAAAGGACCGCTGGAAGAAAGGGATCTCTTCACGGTGTAGCTGCTGGCATTAGCTACCGCAGGCCATGAAACACTGATACGGGTAACATTATTTACTGCCGCAGTTACTCCTGACGGAGCAGCAGGTGCTACATTATTGTTTACATTAAGGATCAAAGTGGCTGTGCCTGTTCCGCTGGCATTAATAGCCCCTAAAGTAACTACTGATTGTCCTATTGCCGTTGGTGTGCCAGAAATAACCCCGGTAGATGTATTAATACTTAATCCTGCCGGCAAGCCGCTGGCACTATAAGTAGATGGACTGGCACTGGCATTGATGCTATAGCTGAAAGACGCACCAATGGTAGCTGTGGCTGTAGTCGCACTACTAATCTCCGGTGATCCGGTTGGTGCGGTTTGACTATAGGCCACATTACTAAATGTTGCAGTATTCTGCGCTGATGTATTATTAGAGATGGTATAAAACCCCGCATACAAATTAGTTGGGAAACCGGTAGCAGAATAGAAGCAATTAAGATTAGTCCAGTTAACACCATCCTGAGAATGATACGTAAATATGCGGGTACCTACTCGTTCAATTTTTAACCACCAGGGTGCTTTGGGTTGCCAATGCCTTCCAGCACCGCCGTTTGCTCCGAGAAAAATATCCCAGAAAGCAGAACCGGACGCCAGAGATTCGCGCAACATTACGCCGCAACCTCCGGTAGTGAGTGACATATTGTTAACTTTTACTATCAGGCCAGCATCGCCACTAACTTTTTTAAAATTGAAACTGAAAGCAGTACTGGTGGAAGTTCCGGCACCTTTAAGTGTCCAAATCCCGTTACTGTATGAAGTGCTGCCTGCCAGTCCGGTATTACCGATATCTATATTGGTGAGGTTGCTCACCGCCTGCACATGATCGGCAGGATAATACACAGGGGATAAACTAACTGCGGTAGAAGTATCCGACGATTTCAGAAATAAGAAATCGCCACCAGCGCCACCCAAAGCAGCCCGCATTCTGTCGGTTTGAGGGGTGGATATTCCCTTACGTACAGCGTAAGCGCTGTAAATAATATTGGTCATATCGCCAGTTCTTGCTCCGGGCTGAATTCCCCAGTTGGTCCAATAACTAGCATAACCTCCAAAGGGGATATAGGTCATGGTAGCTCCGTCAAAGGCATATTTGTGATATAATTCACCGATTGCCAATACCCGATTATCTAACTCGGAAAACATATCTACGTTCTGTTTGTAGGCAACTTCTGCGCCCCAGGCCAGAGCTGCAGCCTGCACACGCCAGTGGTCGTCACGGCCTGTATCTCCAACTTCGCCATTGGGCAGCGAGTTGCGCATACCTCCGCCGGCATCCATCCGGTACACTTCAATCGCTTGGTTAAATTTTGTGACATCATTACAAAAAACCGCTGCGCCCAGGGCTATTTTCAGCTGAATAGCACCTTTGTTCTGGTCGCGTAATGGATTAGGCACCCAGGAATGCGGATATAACACTTGAGAAAAATAATTTTCTACATGGTCTGTATTTGCCTGAGTCCAGCCGGAATAAGTATAGCGGAGTATTTCGGCACCTGTAGCCCAGAAATGGGCATAATCACCAATATCCAGCATCGATTCATTACCGCCCCAGGTGGTATTGGTTACCGCCCAGGCATCGAGCATATCAGTAGCTTTTTGGGCATAAGCAGCATCACCGGTAAACCACCACATAAATGCCAGGTTGTGTATGGCAAGCATATCGTTCTTCCATTGAACGTTATTCAAGTCTGGAGCACGGCTTACAGTTGCCTGCGGCGTACCAGGAGTGTAGGTTAGTTTGGAATGACTGTCATTCTTAAATGTATTGTAAGCCGAAAGCCAAGGATCTTGGGTAATATTGACCTTCAGCTGATTCAAATCGGTCTGGGTAAAAGGGATACCCGGATGTACGAACGTTTGTTGTCCCGAAATCTGCTGGGTAAACCCGAGAATCAGCAACAAGGTTCCAAACATAAAAATGGAGTAGATTTTTTTCATTTTAGATATAGGTTTTTGGGGTTAAATACAATTTATCTTTATAGTATAAGTTTTTTTAAAATCCGTTCTGTTTTTATTTTAATAAACTATATATCAATACTATATTGGATTTAAACAAAAATATTGTATTAAAATCATCTAACTGTTCTGAACCGTGCTGATGTATTGTGTTATTTACTATTTTTTAATAATAAAAAAACACTAAAATTAATTTTAAGTGAAATTGGTTGTTAATTATTTTAAATAATTAAAAAAATAGTGAAATAGATTGCTCTGATTTAAGATGAACTTGAATGTCTGTTTTTAGTCGAAACAATTGCCTTAATTCGCTGTAGTACTTTTTTTGGAGTAAATTAAGGACTTCAGGGATGCCATTGATAAATTATAAATTAGTTTTTGCAAAAAAAAAACAGGAAATCGAGAAAGATTTCCTGTTTTGGAATGTTGGTTTGCGTGATAGTTACCATGTAATTTTTATAAGCATTATTTTATGCTTTCGTCTAATGATTTGTAAACAAGCCCCTCTACATACAAACCTTCATAGAATCTGGCGAAATCAGATAGTTGCATGTGGCGTTTATTAATCGATTTGTCGGATATTTCAGTGCCGTTTATTTTCAAACCTTCGAATACAATATTTTTAATACCGCGCTCCGGTGAATAGCCTTCGATAATCGAGAGGTTGGCATTTTTCCCGTTATAGCTCACGTTTTTAAAAAACACATTTTCAATCCCGCGCCCAGGAGCTTTTGCATATTTTTTATTAAAGGTGACCCTTAAATTAATAAGTTGCCCCTGTTCAAAATCTTCTACCCGGATATTTTCGAAATAAATATTTCGGGCTAAATTTTCATCAGAGACATTAATAGACATGCAGCCCTGGTAATTAATTTGAGGTTCATCATGATTCAAAATATCGATGTTTTCAAATTTTATATTTTCGATTACTTCGGATTTACCCGGCTCCGGATTTCCATGGGTTCCAATTAAAATAGGATGCGCCACATCGGCCCAAAGTGTTGCATTTTGGACCTTTACATTTCGACAATCTCCGAAAAACTTCCAACGATGTCCATAAATAGCGATACAATCATCGGAATTACGCATAAAAACGCCATCAATTAAAACATTAGTATTGCTAAATAAATCGATTCCATCGCCCCAACCTTTGGAGCTGAAAGAGCGGATGTTTTTGATTGTTAGATTGGTAGATTGACCGCTGGATACAGTATAATGGTTTGGATTTAGAAAAATAAGATTTTCAATTTGAACTTGGTCTGAGAAATTCACACCCACGCCATCATCGGCTTTATAAACAATTCCACGGCCACAAATGCGTACGTTTTTAACATTGTAGCAATGAATGGAAGCTTTGAGGACCGCCCCTGGGGCCAGATATACCGTTTTGCCACTTGGGACATGCAGTACATTGTCTTTGATTTTATGAAAGCCCGCAGCAAAATAAATTACTGATTTATCTTCGGGATTAGGTTTGTAAGTTTCGGGTGCATTAGTGAAAATTTGCAGATTGTGAAAAATGTCACCATTGACTTCAACAGAAAGATTACAGGGTTTTGAAAGCGAAAATGTTAGTGTGTTGCCATTTATTAGCGGTTGGAATCCATAAGACAACGGACGGATTCGGGCAGACTGAACCATTCCCCGATTGTACGTTACAGCAAACTCAACAGTTCCTTTGAAGTCAAAGTTTACCATAGAACTTTTGGTAACGTTATGCATGTCTACCAGAGCTTCATATTCATATAAATCCTGCCATTTTCCACCCGGGATTCTCACCTTTACGGTAAAATCATCATTATGAGGAATACTGTCTGATGCCGGAAATGTGATTAGTTCTTGTGCATGTAAACAAAGGCTGAAACAGGCGAATAGAAGTAGGGTAACTATTTTTTTCATTGAATAAAGATTGAATTAATTTTAATAAGAATTATTTTTTCACGACGATTTTTGACAATTTAGAATCCGAATTATAATCGACTGCTACCTTTTTGCCGTTGACGCTGATCGATTGCTGATTTTTTTCAGAAAATAGAGAAACAGCTACCTGATCTTGTCCCTGAAATTGCATGCTTCGGTTGTCACCGTCAAAATCCACGATGGTGAAGAATTTGGAGAGTGCATGAATTAATGGTGTCCCATTTCTGCGCAAGTAGCTACCATCGGAAATAAACAATCGTTTTATGTTTTTTGGATTGCTGCTGTCCGCATCCTCGGGAAATGTTAAAACCATCAGATACGCATCGGTATCCCAGCCGTTCATTACATTGAGGCTATTGCGATGTTTGATTCGGCCGTCGGCCAATAGGTTTAGATAGATTTCCGTTGTCTGTCCCATTTGGGTTATTCGGATTCCTAAAAAGTCTTTTCCGTCAAAGCGTTCAATAATTGGTAAATTATCTTTGTTTTGATCACTCTTCAAGGTGATGGCAGTAATGAATTTGGTGCGGTTGGTTTCTTGAAAATGACTGATGGACCAATAGGGTTGTTTGATATCCGGTTCATGATCTTTCAGTCCTGATTTTTCTTCTAAACGCATTTTTTCCGGAAAGTCATGAGGCAGTCCTCCATCAGGAAATGTCTCTGGATAAAGCGGATGGATTAATACTTCTGCATCACCATCTTTAACCGATAGATCCAATCCACGACGTTTTGATTCCCCATTGTAATGCAGCAACCATTCAAACTTTCCGGGCTCGTAGGATTCGAGATCATCCATCACCAGAATAACATCACCTACCCATAAAAAATGGCGGTAGTTTCGGGAAAACCATTGCGAAGTTGGACCAGTTGCATCCGCAAAAATATATTTCATATTATCAGCTTCAAGCAAATTATAAAGGTGTCCTTCATTTTTTACCCCAAAATACGAATCTTTCCTGCTTTGGGCTTTCCCATTAAAAAGTGCTACATTATGCGCTTCGCTCTGGCAGTAATATTCGGTGTATTCCGGTCGGCCATAGGATGAATTTCCGGAGTCGATAAGCAGGTTTTTACCATTGTGAAACAAGATGAAAGAGCCGGCATCCGCATGTGCATGGTTCCAGGTAGTACCACATTTGATGCCAAGCATGGTTGAATTGTCTTTCCATGAATTACGCAAAGTGGCCCAGCCTATGTCTGAAAACAGTTTTGATTCAGGAAGGTCAGGGACTTTTACTTCTTTTTGATTTGAAAAATCAGGATATAAAATCAGTCCTTGCGGGCTGTCCAGTTCAAGACCTTCTTTGTCTGAACCTTTCATTGTTTTTTGCAAATACCAGGCATAACGGTCTTTATGAACACCTAGATTCCATAATAATAGCACACAGGAATTTCCATTTCTTTTGATGCTACCGTCGCCAAAATTGACAGATAGTGGTACGTCTTTCGTGTAATATGTTGTTTGAATAAAAAAGTCAGCCATTTTTTCCATAGCCGGGACCTCAGGCAGTTGTACTCCCGGAAGTACATTTTGGAAGGCATAACGAAAAAGCAAATATTGAGAAAAACCAAAACTAGCGTAGTTTATACTTTCATAAAATCCACCATCACGGCCGAAAGTCATTGGTTTGTTATCCATCACATTTCCAGAAAAATTAACCCATTCTGTAGCTGTTTCTGAAATTTCAGTAGCCCATTTTTGAGCGTGGGGAATCTCGTCTTTTACTGCCAATGCAGCAAATCCAGCCATGTCGACACAGGCACTCCACCAATTATGTCCCATAGTATCAAAAGTATGAATATTCGTTTCAGGGTTAAGCCAATCATCCATAGCAGGTTTGATTCCTAATTTAACGATTCCGTCAGCAATTTGTTTTCGTTCGGATCGCGTGAGATAATTGTACGCACAATCATATCCGATGGCCATATAATAACTCGTATGAGCAGTTCCTAAACCACCTTTCCATGGTGGAGAGCGTTGCAATAAATCCTGTCCTTCCCAAGTTTGCTGACTTATAACGTTTAGTAAGACTTGTTTAATTCTTTCTGCAAAACGGGAGTCGCCAGTCATTCGGTATGCTAATCCCAGTTCCTGTAAATCAGGTGCACTTGAGCGCTCCCGTTTAAGGATGTCTTCCGCTTTTTGTAATTGGTTCTCCCAAACTTTTTTGACCTCTGGATCATTTTTAATCTGTTCTTTCAAACGGGAAATATTGGCATCAGTGTGTAATAAATATTTTCGTCCTTGTGCAGAAACGGTGATGCTAAATACGCAGCTGATTAACAATAAATATTTTTTCATTTTTCTACTAGTATTCATTTAAAGAATATTTAATTATTTTTTATTTTAAAATATAAAAAGTTTGTCCAACTGGTGTAGCTGATTTTATTTTGGGTTCAATAGAACGTCCATATTGCCAAGCTACCACAGTAATCTTAATAGGGAATTTGCTTCGCGGCGGAATTTTTGTAAAAATTAATTTCCCGTCTTTCCATTCTGCCGGGCCTTCCTGTACATAGAAATAAACGGGCATCCCGCTATCCGAAGACGCTTTTAAAGATATGGAATTTATCCCTTGTTTTATATTTTGTATTGCTGGAAAACGGATGTGTTGATCTATCCCGTCTTTATTTTGCAATGGTATTCTCACATTGAATTGCTGCACACTACTCTTGTAGTTTTTGTCTCCCGGATGACTTGCCATTAACCAAATATCTCCGGTTCTCTTCTCATTATCCAGTCCCATTCGATAGAAACGAACAGTAAAGGTCGTATCATTTATTTTTTCAACAGGACCACATATTCTGGTAATTGTAGGGTTTGCTTTCGCATGATTACCAATGGATTTCGTCCTCAAGGTGTCGGTAAAAAGGGCTTGTACATGAAAAGTAAGTCCATCCGCTTCAGGAGAGAACTTGCCAAAAATGCGGGCATGTTGTTTTGGATTAAAAGGGAGTAAGGCTCCATTTTGGCTAAAGCCGAGGTATTGTTCTTTTTTGCCGCGAACTTTGGCGTAAAACTTTTCGGTTGCGTGAGCCATTTCCTGATCAAAATACCAGAAAGCCTCTTTTTTTTCTCCTTTATACTGATTATAAAGAGCAGCGGAATAAGTGGGTTTTAAATCCTTTTTCCATCTTTCCTTGAGCCAGCCTTTTCTTGGATCCAGAGGTTTTAATAGGACTGGTTTGTCAAGGGCTGTTGCTGATGGTAACCGGTATTGTACCGCTTTTTTGATGAATAAAATGAGGTAATCTATTAGTTCATTCGAAATATCAAAATGACCGTGTCCGGCATCACATAAAAAAGAGACTGTAGCAGCTGGAAAACGTTGCTGAAAATCGAGTGCTGGTTGTACTCGTGTTTCCAACCATTCATATTCGCCTTCGACCATTAAACCAGGCACGCCATCAATGTTTCGGTTTCCCCATTGCATATTTGGACGTCCAAATCCGGTGAGGTTTGTTAAGGGAGCATCTCCATGAATGGATAGAACTGCCAATGTTCTTGCTGGATTCCATGCTGCAAAATTCCAAGGATACGTAGCATAGGCTGAATGTCCAATAGGAATTGCAGGAACAAATTGTAGTTCTGTATAGCCTGATGCTGTTGCCAAGGCATTCATGATTGATTCGAACTGCTCGCCAGCACCATTATTGAAGTCAAACAACATATTGAATCCTGGAGAAACCCAAACGATCGCTATGTCTAATTTACCCATTTCTTTTCGAAATTTAGGATTCTCAAAAATAGTTTCTTCTGTCATATTATGCTGACCAATTAAAACGGCTCGAACATGTTTGCAATTTTCAGGAATCCTCAAAAAGGCTTGAGGGGGTTCTTTGGTTTCGTTAGAAATAATAGAAGTAAGAGGAACTGACCACTGGTATTGGGCGACAACTGGAGTGCTTAATAATAAAGAAAGTACTATTATTAAAAAACTTAATTTGTTTAAGAGTAATCTTACTTTAAATAGTATAAATAGGTTTAGTAGCATTTAGAAGTGTTTTGAGATTATTTTTTCGTAAATTTTATATCTTCTGAAAAATCTCCAATTCGTATATTTCCTTCTGTTGTGTTCTTACTATATTTTCCATTTATTTTTAGATTTTCAATCCGAACTCGATTAACAATACAATCTTTACTGTAACCGTTAATTACAGATGGATTGGCTGAGTTTCCATTGTATTGGATATTTTTCAATAGTAGATTCTCTATACCCTTGCCAGGTGCACCACTATATTTTTCGTTGAAATATACCCTAAAATTGAAAAGTTGTCCTTCTTGGAAATCTTCAATTCGGATGTTTTCGTAAGTGATATTCCGAACCAAATTGTTATCACTGGCACTGATAGCTAGGCACCCTTGGTAATTAAGGTCATCTTCGTCATGTTCCAGAATGTCGATGTTGCTAAATGTGATGTTTTCAATCGTGTCGCCGCCGGCTTCTGCATTACCGTGCAGTCCAATATTGGTGGGGTGGGCAACGTCGGCCCATAGCGTTGAATTTTTAATCTGATAATTTCGGGCATCACCGTAAAACTCCCATCGATGGCCATAAATTGCAATACAATCATCGGAATTGCGCATAAATACGTCGTCGATTACAACATTTGAACACGACATCAGATCAATACCATCACTCCAGCCTTTACAGCTGAATGACTTGATGTTACGAATGGTCAATCCATCTGTTTCTCCGCCATAAATGGTATAATGACTCGGATTTATGAAAATAGGTCCGTCAATTGTTATGTTTTTAGAATGACGAATTTCAACGCCTCTTTCAGGCTGGAAAACAATGCCGTTCCCGATGATTTTTACATCGTGGGCATGATCTATCAAAAGTTTTGCTTTAATAACTGCACCACCGTCAATAAAAACTGTTTTTCCTGAAGGAATATGAAAAACATCGCCCGGTAAATCTTTAGGCTGATGAACACCCGGACCAAAATAGATCACATTCGGATCTTTTAAATCTGGTTTCTCTGTTAAAATTGAATTCGCAAAAACATGCAGATTGTGTAGTTTGTCTCCATTTATTTCCAACGATATTTTACGGGGTTGGTCCAATGAAAAGGTAATTACATTTCCATTTATCTCTGGTGATATTTGGTAGGATAGTGGTCGGAGTTGTACCGAATTCACTGCCCCATTGTTCTTACGGACTGAAACTTCAACTTTTCCAGTGAAATCAAACGAAACCATCGAGGCATTTTGTACGTTATCTAAATCGACCTGAACATTATACTCAAACAAATCAATCCAATCACCACCTGGCTGACGCACTTTGACTGTAAAATCATCATTATGCGCAGTATATTTTATGCCAGCTGGTGCCTCATAAGTAACTAATTTTTGTGCTTGTATTACAGAGGAAATACAAGATATGAAAATCCAAAAATAGTGTTTCATTCTAATTTATTTTATTTAATCTACCGTTCGTTTAAGTTTTGTTTATCCTAAAAATAAAAACTCAAATTTATTTTTTATTTAAGAGAAAACTATTCTGTTCTGTTGGTTAAATCGTAATTAATTTCATTGTCACACATTATCCTTTCCAAATAACAACTTCTGCTGGTTTAAGTATTTTTTGTCCGATAAGTACTTTCGCATTAGCGGGTACCGGAATTTCCTGATTTTGTGAAGAATAATTAAATCCGTACCAAAAACCATTACTATATTCGACTAATACCCCATCCGGTAATGAAAGGGTGGGCACATTTGCGTTGTTGAATATTTTTTGCAGTACTTCCTTTTCCAACTGTCCGTCATCGGTATCAGGACCAATATAGGTAACAGTACCTTTGCCTAATTTACGATGTAAAACCGCAGCTTTTCCTTTGTAAAACTGATCGGTATAGTTTGCCCAAACGGTTGAGGCATCCTGCGGTTCTATAACATCTCCCCAGTTATTCCAGTCAAAGGAAGTTTCGCTCATTTTTACTTTTCCCATTAAGGTGGTTGGCAGCAAATCAAAATAAATTTCTTTGGCTCCAATCAATTCCAGGATTGGTTTTTGAAACAGGGCTTCCCATAAATGGGCTTCCCGGTCTTTCTGGCCTGTACGGCAGGTAAGAACCAGGTTGCCACCATTCTCCACATAGGTTTTCCATCGGGTGGCCAGTTGATCATCTAATAGCTGATAAGCGGGTGCTATTAAAAATGGATAATTGGAAAAATCGTTACTTTCATCAATTACATCAACTGGGGCTCCAAAGGATTTAAGTGCCTTATAGTACCGGTTTACATGAGCCATGTAGTCCCACTGATTGGTTTGAGGCTGATATTCCATTTCCCAGCGGTTGTCCGGGTTGTAAAGAATAGCTGTTTTTCTTTTAATGAGAATAGCCGGTGTTGTTGTTTCGGGTTTGTACCATTTGCGCAGTTCCCGTAATTCTTTTATCACTTTTACATATTCATCACCCGAGCGACTCACCGTAATACCATCGGTTTTCATGATACCATAATGGTATTGTTCCCCTCCGGACAAAGGTTGGCGAAAACGGTAATTACAAACAAATTTATTACCGCCTGCCATTACGTGATACATCCACATCCGTACTGTTCCAGGCATAGTTTGTGGATTAAACAATCCCCAGTTTACCTGTCCGGGTTGTAATTCCATTACACCGCTTACCCCATTTATGGGTCTGAAAAAATCATTTGAAAACCCAATGCTGTTCGCTGATCCCATCCGGAAGCCCTGTTCCCCATGTCCCAGATCATATCCTTCTGCCAGATATTTGGTATAGGTTTGGAAATCCAGTTCTTTCATTCTCAGCGGATCAACGGCTGAATGCTGCGGCATGAGATTGGTTGTTACCCATTGCGAAGGTTTAATGTATTTACGCAGTATGTTTTTCTGCAGGATAACAAAACGGGCGGCTTCATCCGCTGTAAAGCGTTTGAAATCAAGAATGGCATGAGGATTGGCCTGTTGTACCAATTCCTTTTGGTTAGGAATGCGGATCTGTTCAAAATTATTGTAGGCTTGACTCCAGAAAGCATTTCCCCATACCTTATTTAAGGTTTCTATGGTTTTGTATTTGTTTTTCAACCACTCTCGATACGATTTTTGGGCGTTGTCGCTGTAGTCAAAAGAAGCTCCATAATGAGAGGGTTCATTATCAATCTGCCATCCCCAAACGGTTTTATTGTTACCGTAACGCTCAGCCAGTAAAGTCACTATTTTAGTAACGTATTCCTCATAGGTTTTACTTGACCATGATGCCTGTTGCCTTGCACCGTGTTGTATCGTACGCCCTTCGGCATTCACCATTAATATGTCGGGATGCTTTTGAGAAAGCCAGGCTGGGGGAGTGGGGGTAGGTGTACATAACACTACTTTGAGATGGTGTTTTTCTGCCAGTATTACCGCTTTATCCAGCCATTCGAAATTATACTTTCCTTCTTCCGGTTCCATTGTTGACCAGGCAAATTCACCGAAATGGGTGAATTCAAAACCAAGGTCAGCCATTTTTTTGATATCCCTTTCCCAATTGGATTCTGGCCATTGTTCCGGGTAATAATAACTACCCACCAGCATAAGGTCTTTTTTATCAAAAAACTTTTCAGATTTTTGTGCAAAGGACACTTGTAAACAAGCTGTCAGCAGTATAGCTATAGTAATTTTATTTATAATAAAACGACTGCAAATAGGGTTTGAAATGCGGATTATTTGTAACATAATTTTTTATAATTTGGCTAATTGATATGTTTTACTTTTAATTGTTTTATTAACTATCGTTTTTGTCGGTATTATGTAATCGGATTATTATTTAGAATAATCGTATCGGAACCAGTCAATATCAAGAACTCCTTTTTCATTGTTGGTGTTAAAGTTGAAAATACCGATTCGGTCGCCTCTGTAACTTCCCCAAGTTAATTGAGAATTACCGCCAAAGGAAACATAGGATTTGCTATCGGTGCTTATAAAATAACGGTTTATGCCGTTGAAGTCCCATGTGGATTTGAACCAGATGTATTTTCCGGTGATTTTAATTCCTTTAGTGTCTTTCCCGTTGTAGTCATACACCAAATACCGCTCTCCATTTTCCTGTTTTATCCCGAAAGTGCTATAGCTTTCGGTAGAGAAATGAGTTAATCCAGCGTACTGACCGTTGGCCATATTACTAATATCCATTTTTACAGTTACTACATTGTCTTTTGTACGCATACTACGTTGTGTAATGGTATTTCCTGCTCTGAGGATAATCTTTTTATTGTCTTCAGGTCTTATCGGCTTAAAGGCATAAAGACGAAGAAAGCCTTTGCGATCTGTCAAAGACCACTTGTTTGCCCGAGGTTGATAATTCCATTCCCATTGCACGTTTAAAGCAGATGATTTAAATTCATCACTGGTTTGAATTGCCAGTTTACTTTTCTTTTTTATTGGTTTTGGGGCAGACCAAACCATGTTGCCTATTTTGTCGTTGCCAACTTCACCTATAATAGGCCATCCATCAATCCAATTTACGGGTAATAGGCTGACCACCCGTCCTTCCCAGCTACCAGTACCATGATGGGTTAAGAAACTCCATTTCCCAGATGCAGTCTCTAATAATCCGCCTTGGTTGGGTTCCTTATCTTTTTTTGCATCAACATGATTCAGTTGTTTTATTTCCCATGGCCCTTGTAAACTTTTTGAACGCTCCATCATTATCACCCGACCTTCATCAGTGACATGACTAAAATAATGATAATAAATCCCGTTGATTTTATACAACTTGTTGGCCTCACTCCCGTGTGATTGGTGAATAATCGTGTCGGACTCCATAATCAGGCTTTTCCCGTCAGGGGTCATTTTGAACAAATGAATGTTGTACTTCTTATTGGTTTTCGGATCAAGGGCAAAATTAGTAGCGAGGAAATACAATTGACCATCGTCGTCATAAAACGAACAACAGTCGTCCCAACCAGAAACTTTCCATACTTGATAAATCGGTTCCCAGGGACCAGCAGGATTGGTGGCTGAACTCATAAAGAATCCGTCGTCTGGCGTACCGAAATACACCCAGAATTTATTTTTATAATACCGTATTGAACCTGCCCAGATGCCTTTTCCATAGCAATTCATTCTGTCCCAGTTTAGTTCTGGGTTTATGCGGGTAATGTCATCTACTACGTGACCGATAATTTCCCAGTTCACAAGATCTATAGAATGTAGTACCACCATACCTGGTGAGTATTGCATGGTTGAGGAAATGGCATAATAGTCGTTACCCACGCGTATAGCGTCAAGATCACTGTAGTCAGCCGGAATGATTGGGTTTGCATAGACTCCGTTCTGCTGGTCACCCCATTTATCCGATATTTGGGCTTGTGAAATAAAAGAGTTTGTTTGCAGGCAAATAAGCAGCAATATAATTCTAAATTTGAGCATACTGTAAAATTAAAAGTTATATGTTTTTAATTTTGATAATTTGGAATCTGAATTGATTCACCTATAGCTTTTTGCCATTGATGGTAACAGATTTCTTCTTTTTTTTTCGAAAAATAAGGAAACAGTTGCACGCTCTTGCTCCTGAAATTACATGATTCGATTATCACTGTCGAAATCATCAATTGTAAAAAAATTAGAAAGTGCATGAATCAACGGTTTTCCATTTCTACGTAAATAGCTACCCTCGGAAATAAACAATCTTTTTATGTTTTTGGATTGCTGTTGTCCGCATCTTTGTGAAATGTTCAAGCCATAAAGTCTTTTTTATCAAAAGACTTTTCAGATTTTTGTGTTAACGACACCTGATACAGTAGAGTAGCTACAGCAATTTTATTTTTGATAAAACGACTGGGTAAAAATTTGGAAATTTGGTCTGTTTGCAAAATAGATCTATTTTATGATTTGACTAACTGATAGCTTTTGCCTTTAATTGTTTTAAATGAAATTTGGAAACCATCTGCAGTTTTGTCAGAAACACTATTTGAATTCAATATTTTTATTGGCACGTTGGTACGAATGATACATTGGGCACCGTTCAATGATTTAATTGAACCACTGTTGAGTTGCTGGTTGTTCCAATCCATATTTATTTCAAATCCGCCTCTTGCAATAAGTCCTTTTATACTGCCTTCACTCCATGCCTTTGGTAAGGCAGGCAGTAATTGAATATAATCAGATTGACTTTGAAGAAGCATTTCAGCCATACCTGCCGTACCGGCAAAATTTCCGTCAATTTGAAACGGAGGGTGTGCGTCAAAAAAGTTAGGATAAGTACCTCCGGCACGTGAATTGCCACTAGAGGCCTCTACGTAATTTAACAGTTGTCTTATTAATGAGTACGCGTGATCGCCATCCAGTAATCGTGCCCACCAGTTAATTTTCCAACCCTTGCTCCATCCTGTTCCTTCATCTCCACGAACTTCAAGCGTTTTTCGTGCTGCCGTAAAAAAATCCGCTTGTAAAGGAGTTATTTCTCTTCCTGGATATAAGCCAAATAGGTGTGAAGCATGACGGTGATGAATATCAGTTTCTTCAAAATCCTTATACCATTCCATCAGCGTTCCATTTTTTCCAATCTGTAAAGGATAAAGCTTGCTCCGTTTTGCAATTAGGATATCACGAAAAGCTTTATCAGTGCCCAGAGTTTCTGATGCTTCAATCAAATTATTGAATAAATCCCGGATGATTGACATATCCATGGTTGTAGCAACTGAAACCGACTGTTCATTTCCGGCCTTGTCTTTAAATTTATTTTCAGGAGAGGTAGAAGGGGCAGTTACTAAATATCCATTTTTGTCCTCAACTAACCAGTCTAGAGAAAATAGCGCCGCCTCTTTCATAACTGGATAGGCTTTTTCGGCCAGAAATTTTTTATCGCCGGTAAAACGGTAATGTTCATAGAGATGCTGCGTGAGCCAGTTTCCACCCATCCACCAGTTAGCCCATACGGGATCGCCGGCACCTTTATCGCCTACCGGATTACTTAGTGCCCAAAGGTCTGAATTATGGTGCGCTACCCAGCCCCCTGCATTATAAAATTCACGTGCGGTAACTTTTCCATTTTTAGCTAGGTTTTGTATCCAATCCAATAGTGGCTGATGCATTTCTGAAAGGTTGGTGACTTCTGCCGGCCAATAATTCATTTGGGTATTAATGTTAATGGTGTAATTAGAACTCCAGGGCGCACGAAGCTCTTTGTTCCAGATGCCCTGCAGATTTGCTGGTGGTCCACCTGGACGGGAGGAGGAAATCATCAAGTACCTTCCGTACTGAAAATATAACGTTTCGATTCCAGGATCGTAAGCACCATTAGAATAGGATTTTAAGCGTTCGTTAGAGGGTAATGTAGTATTGGCATTATTATTCGTTGTATCTTTTACTACAAACGAAACCCGGTCAAAATATTTTTTATAATCAGCGATATGCCTATTGTATAATTGAGAATAATTTTTTTTAACTGCTTTACTGATTAGATCCGATGTGATCTTGTTTTCATCTTTACCTTCTTTATCCGGACATTTATCATATCCATTAAAACTGGTAGCTGCTGCGATATAAAGTAATACTTCACTCGCATTTTTGATGTGGATATCAGAATTAGTAATTGTTATTATTCCATCTTTGCTAAGTGCTTTAATGCGGTATTGATAGCGCATCCCGTTGCATCCGGTGGGGTCTTCATAAACGATTGCCTCTTTTCCTTTTGGATTATAATACGATGGATTTACATTTGCGGGAGCTTTGCCGCTAATAATGAGCTCATTGTTTCCTTTTGTTGAAAGACCGTATCGCAATACGCTTTTTGCAGAAATATCCAGCGTAAGTGCTCCTTTTTTACTTGCAAAAATTCGCACCATTATAATATTATCGGGTGCAGATGTAAATATTTCTCGGGTATATTGTACTCCGTTAATTGTAAATCGGGTGGTAGCAACGGCATTTTGGATATTTAAATCACGATAGTAAGCGGTAGGGGTAACGTTATTAAAATTTTGTTTAATACTGATATCTCCTAATGGTAAATAGGACTGTGAATACAAGCCCTGCATCTTTTTGGATAGCTCATTGGCCGTTGTATAATCTTCGTTCTTCAACAAGGCTTCCCTTATTTTGGATAAATAAAGTTTGGATTCAGGGTTGACGTTAGTTTGTACCGGGCCTCCACTCCATAGGGTACTTTCATTCAATTGCAACAGCTCTTCCTCGACGCCGCCAAATACCATTGCTCCAATTTTACCATTTCCTACAGGCAATGCTTCAACCCACTTTTCGGAGGGCTTGTTATACCATAATTTTTCTTCTTTAGCATTCGAACTAACGTTATCTTGTGCTTCACAAAAATTAATAAATAGGACTTGTAAAATTATAAATGATAGTATTTGGGGAAAATGGGATTTGCTGGAAAAAATCATAATTTATTTATTATTAAATTAAGATCAAAAGTATATATTAATTAAAAGAATACTATTCTGAACTGTTTGTTAAAATTGAAGTATTTATGTAGCGTTGTTTAATTTTTTATCAAAATAGGATTAGGTTCCTCTTTTTGAAGAATTTCGTTTTATAAGAACAGGTTTTAATATGATGGTCTCGGCTACAGTTGAACCTGATTTGTCATTTATTTGTGTTAGTAATAAATGGGTGGCTATTTTTCCCATTTCAAACCCTGGTTGGTCAATGGTAGTTAATGAAGGTTCTATGACAGAAGAAATAGGTTCGTTGCTAAATCCTACAATTGCAATATCCTCAGGAATTTTAATGCCTTCTCCTTTTAAATATTGTAAGGCGCTAATAGCTGCAGTATCATTGGAAGAAAAAATTCCATCAATAGCTATCGGTTGAGAAAGCAATTTTTTAGCACTTTCAATACCATCTGATTCCATTAGTTTGGAGGGTATAATCAAGTTTTCATCTAAAGTAATATCATGTTTTTCTAAAGCAGATTGGTATCCTTTAAATCGATTTTTGTAAATTTCTAATTCTTGTGGTCCGGAAAGATGCGCTATTTTTTTGCATCCTTGTAAAATAAGATGTTCCGTTGCATCAAATCCCCCTTGAAAATCGTCAATAAGTACATTGCTGTTACCCGGAATATCACAATGCCTATCGAAAAAAACTAAAGGAGTTCCATTTTTTTTGAAAATTTGCAAATAGTCACAATCTGTGGTTTCCATTGAAATGGAAATCAGAACTCCATCAACCCTGTTTTCTGAAAGTGTCCGTGCTATTTTTTGTTCCCTGCTTAATTGTTCCAACGATTGACAAATGATCACATTGTATCCGGCTTCATAGGCCGTTTCTTCAATACCTGCAATGGCTGAAGAAAAGAAATGACGGGATATTCTGGGAACGATGACTCCAATAGTATTGGTCTTATTATTACGCAAATTTGAGGCTAACAGATTTCTTTGATACCCAAGTTCATACGCTTTTGCGTTCACCCTGTCTTTTGTTTTCTGGGTAACTCTGGAGTTGTTGTTCAGGGCTCTTGAAACTGTTGAGCTGTCAATTTTTAATTCTTTGGCAATATCGTGTATAGTTACTTTGCTGTTTTCCATTATATGATGCTATTTCGATGTTTTTTTTCTTAGTTTTAATAGGCGTCTTGCCCTCTAATATAAAATAAACAATTCACTTATTGCAAAATTAGGTGTCTTCTGACAGTATTGCTTCCTGAATAGCCTATTTAAATGTTATAATTCTTCAAAAATATAAATTTTTGCGCCCAATATAGTATCCTATTGGATAAATACAATCCTTGGTTTTGACAAAATAAAGGTGGATCTTTTAACTGATGCAGTACAAAAATACGACAATAAAATACAATCGATTGTATTTTTAAAATAAAATAGTACTTTTGCAGCAGATTCTGTTTTTGTATAAAACAGAGTTTGCTACTAATTAGATAAATATAGTTATGAAAAACACTTTTGAAGTACGATATGCTTCTTCGCCACGCGATTTTAAAATGTATGATACCACAAGATTACGGGAAGAGTTTTTAATTCAAAATTTGATGGAGCCTGATGCAGTAAACTTGGTATATACCCACTATGACAGGTATATAGCAGGAGGAGCTGTACCGGTTGAATCGGCTTTGAAATTAGAAACAATAGATCCGTTAAAAGCGGAATATTTTCTGGAAAGAAGAGAATTGGGAATTATCAATGTTGGTGGAAGCGGTTCCGTTTTGGTTGATGGGACAAAATATGAATTGGCGTACAAAGAAGCGTTGTATGTGGGAAGAGAAAATAGAGAAATAATCTTCCATAGTGATGACGCTGCCAATCCGGCGAAGTTTTATCTGAATTCGGCACCGGCTCATAAAGTATTTCCAACAAAAAAGATAAGTCAAAAAGAGGCTGAAGTTGTAGAATTAGGTTCAATGGAAACTGCAAATGCGAGGACTATTAGAAAGTTAATAGTAAACAGTGTTGTAGAAACCTGCCAGGTTCAAATGGGAATGACTGAGTTGAAACCTGGAAGCGTATGGAATACGATGCCCGCTCACGTACACGACAGAAGGATGGAAGTTTATTTCTATTTTGAAGTACCTGAAGACCAGGCAGTATGTCATTTTATAGGTGAGCCGCAAGAAACAAGACATATTTGGATGGCAAATAATGAAGCGGTAATTTCTCCACCTTGGTCAATTCACTCTGGATCAGCTACGAGTAACTATACTTTTATTTGGGGAATGGCTGGCGAAAACTTAGATTACGGTGATATGGATTTTTGTAAAATAAATGAATTAAAATAAACTTTAAAATAAATAATTATGTCAATAAACTTATTTGATTTAACAGGTAAAACTGCATTAATTACCGGTGGTGTTCATGGTTTAGGAATGTCAATTGCCAAAGGACTTGGCCATGCAGGAGCAAAAATTGTTGTCAACGATCATTCTTCACAAGAAAGTGTTGATGCAGCCATTAAAGAATACCAGTCAGTCGGTATTGAAGCTTATGGCTATTTGTTTGATGTTACGGATGATGCTGCAGTAAAAGCAAGTATTGAAAAAATTGAAAAAGAAGTGGGACCAATAGATATTTTGGTTAATAATGCGGGGATTATTAAACGAACTCCTATTCTTGAAATGGAGACTGTAGATTTTGAGGCCGTTATTCGAGTTGACCTTATAGGGCCTTTTATTGTATCTAAATATGTCGCCAAAGGAATGGTTGAAAGACGCTCTGGAAAAATCATCAATATGTGTTCGATGATGAGTGAATTAGGAAGAGATTCGGTAAGTGCTTATGCTGCCGCAAAAGGAGGACTGAAAATGCTGACACGCAGTATGGCTACAGAATGGGCTAGATTCAATGTTCAAACCAATGGAATCGGACCAGGATATTTTGCAACGAGTCAAACAGCTCCAATTAGAGTTGATGGGCATCCTTTCAATGAATTTATTGTAAGCAGAACTCCTGCGGGGCGTTGGGGAGATCCAGACGATTTGCAAGGAGCCGCTATTTTCTTAAGTTCAAAAGCAAGTGACTTTGTTAATGGTCATGTTGTTTATGTTGATGGTGGTATTTTGGCAACAATAGGAAAACCTTCTAATGAAGTATAGCACCTATTAGGTTTAAAGAATAGTATTTAAATTATTTGTTTTAAATTGATTTATAGTTGGTCTATTAACTATAAATCAATTTAAAACTTTTTCATTAAAAGGAGCTGGGAACTTATGGATTTTCAAAGGGATTTTTAAAAATATTTTCGTGAATAATTTTTTATCGGATGCTGATTTAGCCAAACTTAATGCTGTTTGAAAATTGTGCAATGCCTTTTTATTGTCGTAGTCATTGCAAAGATTACCCAATAGCCAGATTAAGTTTTTCTGCTTCTGGATAATGCATAAGCCCTGTTTAAGACTATAATATAGTAGGACAGTAGCCCATATTATCAAATTATTGTATAATTCCGATAGGTGGACACAATTAAGAGTACTTGGATTTTTTTATCTAAATGATGCAGCTGCTGTAATTTAGGGATAGTTTCGCAACAGCATTCAAAAATTAATAACTAGGAATTACAAAAAAGGAAAATTTATAATTAGAAGTCTTTTATTTCTTTTTTTGTCTCGCCCTAAAATACACCACAATTGCTTTCCTAATTTTTTGACTCTATTGATATATAATTTAAATGCAACTATAAATGCTCATTAAGTAATACTATTCATACACCCGAAATAGGGATGCCATTTTTGTCTCGTTATTTATTCAATTTTAAGTAAATTTAGTCTATAATTGTACTTTCTACACATAATCAAATTAGTTAATCCTTTAAACCTATTTTTTCTTGAAGTATTTTGTTCTGCATCTTGTACTGCTATTAGGTTTTTCCATAACAGGTTTTTCACAAGATTATCCTATTAAATTCCTTGATATCTCTGATGGCTTGTCTAATAATTCAGTAGTGACAATTTATCAGGATAGTGATGGTTTTATGTGGTTTGGTACCTATGATGGATTGAACCGTTATGACGGCTATAATTTTAAAGTGTATCGCAATAGGATTAATGACAAAAACTCGTTGTCATTCAATACGATTTATTATATCGAAGGGGATTCAAAAAAAAATATTTGGGTAGGCGGTGCTAATGGAGCCTGCGTTTTTGATAGAAAAAAAGCTGTTTTTCATCCTGTTGAATATGTCGTATCGAACAACAATAAACCCAAAATATTAAAAGATATCATTCATCAGATACGGTCCCTTTCAAAAGAACGGGTATTAATAGCCTCTCAAAATTTAGGTTTGCTAATTTTTGAAAATGGATCGTTTATTGGAAAAAAAATACCGTTAGAAGGTATAAAAAATGCCAATAGTAAATATGATTATGACGCTACGGGAATTGAAAATGATTTAAAAAATAATTTTTGCTGGGTATATGTCAGAAATGTAGGGATTTGCAAATATAACTTTGATTCAAAAAAATTAAAGGTTGTATCTCCTTTATCAATGGACGTAAAATGCATGAAGCTTTCTTTAAACGGGAATCTTTGGCTGGGAACAGATGAAGGGCTTTATCTGTTTGACCCTAAGTCCAGTTTACTTTCAGAGAATTATTTTTTAAATAAATGTACTGTTACTCATATTCTCATAGATAAGAAAAAGGAGATGTGGCTCACTACAGATGGTTGTGGTATTTATAAAGTGACCGGTGAAAACAAAAAAGCGATTGCATACAACACCACAAAAGGGAATCAACTTGTAAAAAGCAATTCAATATGGAGCTTGTATGAAGATGTTGCAGGAAACAAATGGATTGGTACCTTACGTGGCGGAATCAGTATGATTGGTAATAACCCAAAGTACTTTAAAAACATTAAATACAATACAAAAAATAATGATCCGGCAGAAAACTTTATTCTGTCATTTTGTGAAGATGAAAAGAATAATGTATGGATTGGTACCGATGGTGCAGGCCTAAAGTATTGGGATAGAAAAAATAATAAATATACCACATACAGTAATTCGGCTAATTCAAGCAGTAAAATTACAAGCAATTTTATTACCAGCATCGTACGAGATGATACCAATGAAATTTGGCTGTCAACTTGGGCTGGCGGTGTAAATCGTATTAATCCCGTAAATAATACTATAAGTCATTTTTCGTGTTACAATTCTTTTACCAAACAAACTGAAAAAAATATATGGTTTGTGTATAAGGACTCAAAAGGAACGATATGGGCAGGTGCCACTAATGAAGGTGCCTTATACGTTTTTGATCGAACTAAAAATACTTTTGTCCTCTTTGATAAAACAATCAATAATTTGCAATGTCTTACAGAGACCAGTGATGGTAAACTTTGGGGGGGAAATTACACTTCGTTATTTGCCATAGATAAAGGAAGCAGAAAATATAAGAAGATAGCCATTGGAAACCCTATTCGATGCATTCATGAGGATAAAGACAAAAATCTCTGGCTGGGTACCCAAGAAGGAGGACTATTATTGTTTGACAGAAAGACCGATAAATTTAAAAGATTAACTACAGATGATGGTTTGCCTTCTAATACAATTTTAAGAATGTTAGAAGACAAAGGCGGAAATTTATGGATGAGTACGTATAATGGGATCTGTAGATTTGATAAAAAGAGAAGAACATTTAGAAATTTTTCGGTAAATGATGGATTGCAAAGCAATCAGTTTAGTTTTAATGCCGGTATTAAATTGTCTACAGGCGAATTCCTTTTTGGAGGAATAAACGGATTTAATTCTTTTTTTCCTGAAGATATAAAAGAATTTAATCGGAAGAACAACTTACTGCTTACTGATTTTTACATCAACAATCAGCCTATTGAAGAAAGTAAAAATGAGCTGGTCTCGGAGTGGGCTTCCGATAAAATCAAAGAGGTAAGCCTGCCTTATGATCAAACTACCTTGTCAATAGAATTTGTATCGCTGGATTATAATAATGCCGATAAGATAAATTATGCCTACTACCTAGAAGGCTGGGACGATCGATGGAATTATGTGGGCCAGGCCCGAAAAGCAAATTATGCGAGATTAGCAGAAGGGAAGTATGTCTTTAAAGTTAAGACAACAAACTTTAGGGGAGGATGGAATAAAGAAGAAAGTCTTATTACCGTAATAGTCTCACCTCCTTGGTACAGGACTTGGTGGGCTTACAGCCTGTATTTAATTATGGGAGCCGGAATTATTTTTGCCTACATAAAATACAATAAAAACAAAGAAAAATTAAAATATAAAGTAAAAATTGCAGAATTAGAACGAAAAAAAGAAAAGGAAATCGCGGAGAAACAATCGTCCATGTTTACGTATATCTCTCATGAATTTCGTACTCCATTGTCTCTTATTATAAATCCATTAAAAAAAGCGATTAAAAAAGAGCATATTGGAAATGGTTCTTCGGGTAGTGATTTAGTAATTGCTCATAGAAATGCCAGAAGACTTTTGAGTTTAGTAGATCAGTTATTGCTTTTTCGTAAGGCAGAAAATGATGCGGATGTGCTCAGGATTTCTGCCATAAACGTAAATAATCTTTGCTATGAAGTATATCAATGTTTTGTTAACCAGGCAAAAGATAAGACGATTGACTATACTTTTCAAATACCGGAAAACAATATTGAAATAATAGGGGATTATGAAAAAATAGAAATATCCTTGTTTAATCTGATGTCAAATGCCTTCAAGTATACTCCCATTGGAGGAGCAATTGATCTGATGTTGGCTGAAACGCAAACGAATGTTATTGTAGAAATTTCAGATAATGGAGGGGGCATAGAAAAAACCGATTTGGAAATAATTTTCGAGAAATTCAAACAAATTAATTCTAAAGTATCTATTGGTGTTGGTACTGGTTTTGGAATTGGACTTTTTATTGTTAAGTATTTTGTAGAGAAACATAAAGGCACAGTAAGCTGCAGCAGCGAAATTGGTAAAGGCAGTGTATTTAAATTAAATTTTTTAAAAGGTCAGGATCATTTTGAAGATTTGCCAATCAGTACTATCACTCCAAAAATGAGTCCGTTGGTGGAAGAACTTATGGGGAATGACACAGAAGAAAGTGGTGAACTTACCACTAACGCAGCTGCTGATAAAGAGTTACATAAAGTAATGCTTACCGATCAGCGTACCCTTTTAATTATTGATGACAATACCGATATAAGAAATTATTTGATAAAACTGTTTTCGGGAACGTATATAATATATAGTGCTGATAATGGTGAGGAGGGTTTAAAACTGACTAAAAAATGCATGCCTGATTTGGTACTAAGTGACATTACCATGGAAGGTATGGATGGCCTTGAGTTATGCAGAAAAATAAAAGAAAATAGTAGTTTATCCCATATTCCCGTAATACTGTTAACCGCATCAAAAAATCCAGAAACGCATCTTCAGGGTATCAGTGATGGAGCGGATGATTATATTACAAAGCCATTTGACGATGACATCCTCGTTGCCCGTGTAGAATCACTATTGAGAAGTCGCAGTAATTTACGTAAATACTTCCTCGATAGTATCACTCTTAAAGAGAATACTCAGAAAGTCCCGGCGGAATATCAGGAGATTTTAAAAAAATGCATTGCCATTATTGAGGCAAATATTCATAAACGTGATTTTACCATTAAAAATTTTGCCGCCGAAATGGGAATGAGTCATAGAACTCTTTATACTAAAATTAAAATCATTTCTGGACAAACCTTAAATGCATTCATCCGTTCGGTACGAATAAGAAGAGCCGCAATGTTAATGTTAACCGAGAACATCAATATTGCCCAGGCAAGTGCTGAGGTAGGTTTTGAGGATCCAAAATACTTTAGACAGCAATTTGTAAAGCTCTTTGCTATGACTCCTTCAGAGTACATAAAAAAGTATAAAAGCTCATTTAACGCTGATATGAATATCATTAAATAATTTTTCTTAGCAGTAGCTTTATTTTTCCTTTAATCGGTACCATCCGATGAACTGTGCAACGTAAAAAACAACTGGGTTTTAAAATCCAGTTGTTTTTTTGTGCCGTTTTTTATAGAATATCTTTTAATTTTTATTTTACTGGAGGTGTGTTTTTAGCTTTTAGGGCGGTAAAATGATTATCTCCTTAATTTTTAATGATACGAATACTAAAGATGTGCTGATTTAATAATTGTGTTTTACTTAAAAAAACAGCAGTTTTTTTCTATAGTCATTAATTTTATGAGTAATAAATAGGTTAATTGCGAATTTGACCTCCTTTTTTTTCCAATTTACCCCTCCTGTAACTTTCTAACTAAACATTACTTTGCATTTGTACTAGTAGGAACACCGTATTATAATAGACTTTATAAATGTTTATGAGTAGGTAGCTTTTAACAACAGCAAAAACTGTAAAATTACTTTTAGCTGAGAATTGTAAGCCTGTATTTTACTTATTTATTTACCCGCAGTCGGGCATAAACAAGCTTTATAAAAGTCCAAACGGACACTGGAATTTTAAAAAATTTTAAACGCTTATAATTAACCAAATAAAAAAGTATGATAACAACCAAACAATTATTTTTTTCTTCTCCAATTTTTTTGCCAAAAAAAGAATGGCTCTCAACAGTACCAAACCTACTTTATCTAGTATTCAATTATCAAATAAAAGAGCTGTTACCAGACCTTAGACATGCTGAGGGAAACCAATACATTCTTGTGAAAATTTGAAGTAGACAACTGAAAATATCTGGATGAACCAAATTGCTATAAACGTCCATTTTTAGAATAAAAAACAAACTAACAAACTAACCTTAAAATTAAAGAGATGAAAAAAATTAAGTTTTTATTTTTTCTTGTTTTATTTGCAACCCTGTTTATAGGTTGTCAAGAGAATGAACCAAGTTTTCCGACGTCCGAACCTCCAACGATTGCACTGACTACGGGAGAAATTTATGGAGCACCAAACAGAAAATTTGAAATTAAAGCAGCTTTGGCTGATGATTTAGGACTAAAATCGGTAAGAATCCAAATACCTGAATTGTCATTGGATAAAATGATCACGATAGGAACTGATCCGCTATTAACATCATATGATTTGAGCTATTTCTTTGAAATTCCTGCTGACAGAGGAGCATCTGAGGCTTTCAAAATCAAATTGACAATCGCTGACGTTTCCGATAATTCAGTGGATAAAGAAATCAACTTACGTTTAGACGGAGAATTTAGCGCCCCTGCCATCACAATGGACAGTCCTAAAGAAGGAGCTGTTATCCTGTTGCCATCAAGCAACATTATGAAAGTAAAATTCACTGCAAATGATGACTCAGGTATTGAATTTGTACGCGTTACCTGTGCAGCTCTTTTGATTGATGATATGGTTCCTCTTAACGGCGTTCAATCCTATACTTATGAAAAAAACTACGAATTGCCTCGAACTGATGCCAGCTATGTATTGACAATTACTGCAAAAGATAAATTTGCGGTGCCCAACACAGGAACATTAAATATCAATGTTATTGCATCTAACGACTACCCGGCTATTTATTTGTGCGACCAGCCAAAAGGCACTAGTCTTACCACCGATGCTGTTGGCGTACCTATGTATTTCCATGACAAAAACGGACAAGATTTCGAATTCAAATATTATGCTGATAAAGACAATAAAGAGATTTATTTCTTAGGCCAAGAAGGGGATTTTGCGCCTCACTGTTTTGGTTTGAATGGTTCTAATTTGGCCTATGGTGTTGCTAGCGCTCCAATAGTATTGCCTACAAAAGGATACTATAAAATTAAAATGAATCCAAAAACATTAGCACTTTCTGTTGTGAAATACACACCATCCAGTAAAGTTTGGGCAGACATTGCAAACGGACTATGGCATGATGACGAGGCGTTAAGAAAACCCTTTGTGAGTGTTTGTGGCGGTGGTATTCAAGGTGCTAACTGGGATACTTGGAATGCGTGGGTTCAAACCGGCTTGCATTTGGCCAATAATCCAAATAACCCTTATCAATTAGTTGGAGAAGTTACCCTTACAGGAACTATGGAAGCCACTTTCACAGGCCAATGGTGGAGCCCGTCTTGGAGATTAATCAAAAACGGTATTGCTACGATGTCCCCGGGAGAAAACGGGAATGCAAAATATCCAGCTGCTCCGGGTATTTATAAAGTAATTATTGATACTGAGCTAGAAAGAGCCTTTATAACAAAAAAATAATTTGTTATGACTTTGGTTGTAACAATAATTAATAAAATATCTTAATATGAAATATAGATTTATATGGTTATTTATTGCCGTGTTGTGCAGTGCTGCAACATTCGGGCAGATAACAGTAAAGGGTACTGTTAAAGACAAAGGTTCGGTGCCGATTCCCGGGGTGAATGTTTTCGTTAAAGGAACAAAAACAACTACAGTAACTGATTTTGACGGAAATTATTCCATAATAGTTGCAGATACTAAATCGGAACTGGAATTTTCTTTCGTGGGTTTTATAACACAAGTGGTAAAAGTTGGAGGACAAACTTCAATACCTGTTGTGTTGCAAGAATCCAGTCAGGCACTGGAAGAAGTAGTAGTTGTAGGGTATGCAACAGTTAAGAAAAGTGATGTAACGAGTTCTATTGCTTCGATAAAAGGAAAAGAACTGCAAACCATGACTGTGGGTAATGTTACCGAATCATTGCAGGGTAAAGTTGCAGGGGTACAGGTAACCGGAGCAGGAGGACCCGGAGGGCAGCCAAGAGTTCTTATTCGCGGAATCTCTACAGTAAATCTTAGTACCGACCCTCTTTATGTGGTAGACGGTATTCCTATGGGTACCAGCATCAACTTTCTGAGCAACAATGAAATTGAGTCTATGGAGGTGCTTAAAGATGCTTCTGCGAGTGCCATTTATGGTTCTCGTGCCTCAAATGGGGTAATCCTTATCACTACCAAAAAGGGTAAAATCGGAAAACCAAAATTCAATTTTGATTTGAGTACCGGTACTCAGGTGATGAATAATCCCTATAATATGGCAAATGCTGAAAACTATGCCACTATTATGAATAACGCTTATACCAATGCAGGGTATTCGGACTATCTGCCAAATCCTGAGCAATACAAGGGGAAAACTACCGACTGGTGGGGTGCCGGAATTAAGCGATATACACCGGTAACGAATGCTTCTTTAGGGGTTTCCGGTGGTTCGGAAACGCATACCTATGCCGTAAGCCTAAATTACTATAAGTCAGATTCTTTCTATAATGTAGGAGGATGGGAAAGAATCACCGCAAGAATCGCTAATGATTTCAAATTTTCTGACAAATTTTCTGCAGGAATTACTTTAAATCCACGCTACGAAACGTGGGGGTCACCAGGAAACTGGGCTGATTTTGATAGAATTGATCCTATTACTCCTATTTACAAACCGGCGGATCAGTTAGATGGTACAGAAAATGAGTACAGTATCTATGCACGTTCTCCGTCGTATGTTTGGAATCCGGTTGCTGCAGTAAAAAGATATGATGATTATACCGATTTGTATAATTTGAATACAAATGCTTATTTGCAATATGCACCTATTAAAGGTTTGGTGATCCGTACACAAGGGTCTCTTGAAATCGGTGACAAGGTATGGAGTAAATTTAGTCCGGATTTTGTAATTGATGCAGCACACGAAAAAGCTGAAATTAACAGTGTTCAGCGATCAAATACTACAAATAATGACTGGACATGGCAAACTACAGCCACCTATTCAAAAACATTTGCTAAAAAACACAATGCCTCTTTAATGGTAGGTGCTACTATGGAGGAATACAATGGACGTGATGTTTGGGGTTATGGAGAAGGCGTGCCTAATAATTCTGACGCCATGAGAGAGTTAAACGCAGCAACCAAAAACTTCGATAGTGGCGGTAACAGCTGGTCCAGCTCTTTGATGTCATACCTTTCCCGTTTGTCTTATAACTATGATGCTAAATACTATTTTACAGGAACTTTCAGACGCGATGGGTCTTCTAAATTCATGGCTCAAAACAAATGGGCGAACTTCCCATCTGCTTCAGCTTCCTGGAGAATTTCAAACGAAGACTTTATGTCGGGTGCTAAAACGTTTGTAAACGATCTTAGATTCAGAGCCGGTTGGGGTAGAGTAGGTAATCAAAGCTTACCGGGTTCCGTTTATGAATCAAACATTGGACAGGGATATTATCCAATTGGTGGAGATATTGTGGATACGGCTTACCCGTCTTCGATGGCAAACAAAGATATCAAATGGGAAACCGTTGAAGACGTCAACTTTGGTCTTGATTTCGGATTGTGGAAAAACAAACTTTCCGGTTCGGTAGAATATTATCAAAAAACAACTAAAGATATGTTGTTCTTAAAACAATATCCTACTTATAGTGGTTTCCCTGGATACTCAACAATTTGGACTAACGTTGGTTCGATGAGATCGAATGGCATTGACTTGCTGGTTTCTTATAAAGATAAAAAAGGAGATTTCTCTTATGGAGCTGACCTTACTTTTACTACTGTTAATGTTGATATGGTTTCTTTGTCAGCTGAAGGAGAAAAGTTGTATGGAAGCGGGAACAGAACTTTAACTGTTGAAGGGGAGCAGCCTGGGTATTTCTATGGCTATGTAGCCGATGGTCTGTTCCAAAATCAGACGGAACTGAATGCACATACTGATGAACACGGAAGTAAATTGCAGCCTTATGCAAAAGCAGGGGATGTGCGTTTCAAAGATTTAAATGGAGATGGCAAACTTGACGACAAAGACAGAACAAAAATTGGTTCTCCATGGGCTGATTATACGGTGGGATTGAATTTGAATTTAGCCTACAAACAATTCGATTTGCTTGTTAACTTCTACTCCAGTATCGGAAACGAATTAGTAAACCAAAACATTTCTGATTTGTATAACGGTACAAGTCTGAGCAATAAAGTAAGCGGATTAGACCAAATGGCCTGGCATGGAGAAGGAACTTCAAATTATGTTCCTCGTTTGTCTAAAGACGATAACAACGAAAACTTTTCGAAATTTTCTTCGATGTATGTTGAAGATGGGTCTTTCCTGAGAATGAAAAATATTCAGCTAGGCTATTCGCTGTATAACAAATATGGTTTTGATAAACTTAGATTGTCTCTATCAGGTCAAAACTTATGGACCGTAACTAACTATACAGGTGTTGATCCTGAAGTAGGTGGAGGTGTTTTAGGATCTGGATTCGGAGGATGGAATTATCCGATTCAGCCAACAGTTTTGGTAGGCCTTAATGTAGCATTTTAATAATTAAAGAAGATGAAAAAAATAATAGTATCAATAATAGCTTTTTCTGTATTTGCAGTTTCTTGTGATGACTTTATTGAAAAAGACACAAGAGGGGTTCAAAGCATCGAAAACTATTTTCAAACGGCACAAGAGTGCGAGAATTATGTGAATGAGTTAACGCATCGGCTATTGCTTCCTAATGATTGGTGGACATTGATTGCACCAAGAGTTACTAACGAAATGTCAACCGATGATGCCTGGATGGGCAATACGGGGCAGGACAACTCTGCGCACAGACCTTCTTCCCAATACACCATCACTCCCGATAATATGGGGGATATGAACAGTATTTATACGGCACATTACTATACTATTCAATCCTGTAATCTTGGTTTAGAGAAAATGGCAGAATCGCCTATTACTGAGTCTCAAAGAAATCAATATATGGGAGAGTCCTTGTTCGTTCGTGCCTACTGCTACTATGAGCTGGTGAATAACTTTGGAGCAGTTCCTTTGTATACCAAATCACTTGGAACAAGTGATTTGAAACTGGAACGCAGTCCTGTTACTGCCGTTTATGCGCAAATAGAGGCGGATCTTAAAGAGTCTGCTGTAAAATTGGAAAATATTCCGGTAGCAAGAAATGGAAGGGTTAATAAATGGGCCGCCTATGCGTTATTGGCTCGTGTATCTTTGTTTCAGGAAAAATGGACCGAAGCAAAACAATATGCCGACAAGGTTATAACCGGAGGGCCTTTTATGTTAGAGGCTGATTTCCTGAAAATATGGGATGTTAATAACCATAACGGAATAGAGTCTATCCTTGAAGCGCAGTCTTCAAGCGTACAGGATAAAGGCTTAGGGTGTGCTTTGCCTACTTTATCCGGTGCAAGAGGTGAAGATAAAAAATATTTCCCAAGTAATGATGCCGCAGATGTACTTGACGGTTGGGGATGGTGTATGCCGACCAGCGATTTGGAAAATGCTTATCTTTCTGAAAATGATGTGGTACGCCGCAGAAGTACAATCACCAAATGGGGAGAAGCTGCTTACGGTGATGAAGTCCTTAATCCAACACATAAATTTAGCTTGAATGACAATAAATCGGGACGTATTTGTCGTAAATATTATATCCCTATTGCAACCCGTCGTGCATTGGACAAAAAAGACGGACACTTGCCATTGAATGTGCCGTTGATTCGTTTGGCTGAGCTCTATCTGACAAGATCAGAAGCTAGTTATCATTTAGGTGATGCGCCAGGGGCTTTGGCAGATATCAATATTCTTAGAGCTCGTGTAAAACTGGCTCCTAAAGTAGGTTTGGCAGGTCCTAATCTGCTGAGACAAATCTACAAAGAGCGTCGTTTGGAACTGGCTTTCGAAGGATTGCGCTTGTACGATATTCGTCGTGAAAAAGATCCAAGCAGCGGAAGACCTATTATTGAATCTTTGATGGGACCAAGTGGTACTTTTGTACAGTACAACTTGAAATCTACGGATCCTTATGAAACTACCAATTTGAGAGAGCCGCAGGATAAAGGTATAAATTTCAACCCTGCTAAAAATTTGTTGTGGCCAATACCGCAGCTGGAAATAGATTTAAGTGGAGGTATAATTACACAAAATGCCGGTTATTAACATGAAATTTAATAACAACTATAAAGTGAGCCTGCTATTTGCAGGCTTGCTTTTCATAAACTCGACATTAATTGGTTGTGCCTCTGATACTGCTGAAAATCCGCAGCCTGTTGTTGCGACCGCAAGAGATTTGAATGTGAATCTGGATACGAATCTTCAAACAATGGAGAGCTTCGGAGCATCAGATGCCTGGCAATGTAATTTTATAGGAAAAAATTGGCCTACTGATAAAAGAAATCACATCGCAGATTTATTATTCAGTAAGGAATTTGATATTGAGGGAAATCCAAAAGGAATCGGATTGTCATTATGGCGTTTTAATCTGGGTGCAGGCAGTGCAGAACAGGGAGAAGCAAGTGATATAGGAGATGAATGGAGACGTACAGAGTGCTTTACTGCCGATGGGGTCAATTACAACATGGGTAAACAGGCGGGACAGGTATGGTTTATGAAAGCAGCTAAGGAACGTGGTGTGGAGAAGTTACTGGCTTTCACCAATAGTGCACCTGTTTATTTAACTAACAATGGCAAAGCACACGCGACGATTAAAGAATATTACAATCTGAAAGATGGAAAAATGCCAGATCTTGCAGATTTTTGGGTTAATTCTATTGATAAATTGAAATCAGAACACGGTTTGACAATAGATTATATCAGCCCTTTCAACGAACCACAATATGAGTGGGACGGTACAAATCAGGAGGGTTCCCCAGCAACAAATGCCAATGTATATAATTTTGTAAATACTTTATCTCCAAAATTACAGTCAAAAGGGCTTAGTTCTCAAATTGTTGTAGGAGAAGCGGGAGCGTTCGAACCGTTGTATAAAACGGTGTCCGGTAAAGAGAGCAGATCCAACCAGATCGATTATTTCTTTGGCGTCAATTCAACGAAAAATATTGCAGGATTGAACAACATAAAGAAAACGATGTCAGGACACAGCTACTGGCAAGCGTGGCCCTTGAGCGAGCTCATTTCTTCAAGACAATCTGCTGCTTCAAAAACGCAATCAGTCCTAGGACTCAGTCTTTGGGCTTCTGAATATTGTGTTCTGGAGAGTCCGGGTACAGCGGAACTGCCAGGAGGCGGAGGTCCAGGAAGAGATTTGGGTATGAAAACGGCCCTTTGGGTAGCTCGTATCATAAGTACTGATATCGCTATCGGGGGCGTTACATCCTGGCAATGGTGGACGGCCATAAGTCGCGGTGATTATAAGGACGGATTGATTCATGTTGATAATGGAGCGAGTAATGGAGCTGGTGGAGCTGATTATTGCAAAAACGACGGATATGTTAGAGATGCCAAAATACTTTGGGCTTTAGGAAACTTCTCCTTCTTTGTAAAACCCGGAATGGTTAGAGTCCAAATACCGAGTATTGACAATTCGACAGCAACAACCGATGTAATGGTAACGGCTTACAAAGATGTGGCGAATAAAAAGCTTGTAATTGTAGCGGTTAATATCGGAAATGCAGCAAGAACTTACAAAATGAATCTTTCAGGAGGAACTTTGGTAAATAATACATTTACGCCTTATATCACTTCTGATACTAAAAGTTTGAAAAAAGGAACTGACGTTGATGCAACCAATTTTGAAATACCTTCAAAGTCCGTTGTAACTTACGTAGGGACATACAAATAAGATTTTTTTCAGGTTTAAAGGATAGGAAAAATAGTGTAGCTAGGCATAGTTCGAACATAACAAACAACAAAAAAAATGAAAAAAATATATTTTTCTCTTTTCCTGTTAATTGTTTTATTAACAATCGGATGTGAATCTAACGTGAATGAAACAGCACCGCCAGCTGCCTCAACAACTAGGGATTTAAAAATAAATCTGAATACTGAGTTACAAACGATGGAAGGTTTTGGAGCTTCAGACGGATGGCAATGTCAGTTTATCGGAAAAAATTGGCCATTAGATAAAAGGAATCAAATGGCAGACCTGCTGTTTAGCAAGGAAGCTGATCTAAACGGAAATCCGAAAGGGATAGGATTGTCTTTGTGGCGTTTTAACCTTGGAGCCGGTAGTGCCGAGCAGGGAGAAGACAGTTTTATCAATGATGAATGGAGAAGAAGCGAGTGTTTTCTTAATGCGGACGGAACTTATAATTGGGATAAACAGGCAGGACAAAGGTGGTTCATGAAGGCTGCAAAAAACCGGGGAGTTGAAAAAATACTCGCATTTACCGGCAGTCCGCCAGTTCATTTCAGCAAAAATGGAAAAGCATTTTCCCAGGAAGCCAATTATTTTAATTTGAAAGGTGATAAGTACGATGATTTGGCAGATTTTTGGGTTACCTGTATCGAAAATATCAAAGCCAAAGATGGGGTTGATATCGATTATATCAGTCCGATCAATGAGCCGCAATACAGTTGGACAGCCGGGACAGATGGTTGGGCAGGTCAAGAGGGAACAGCTGCTATGAATAGCGAGATCTTCAATTTAGTAAGCAATATTTCTCAAAAACTAAAAGAAAAAGGTTTAAATAGTCAAATAGTATTGGGAGAAGCGGCAGCATATGACTGTCTGTATAAAGAGATGTCTGGTCAGGAAGGCAGATCAAACCAAATTGATTATTTCTTTGGTGTTAATTCTGCCAAAAACATTGCAAATATGAGCAATGTTAAAAAAACAATTTCGGGACATGCTTACTGGCAGGTCTGGCCCTTAAACGAACAACTATCTTCGAGAGAACTTGTTGCTGCAAAAGTGAAATCTGTGCCGGGACTTAGTTTATGGGAAACGGAATATTGCGTGATGGAAAATCCGGGTACAGCCGAAATACCAGGAGGATCAGGACCGGGAAGAGATTTAGGGATGGACACGGCCCTTTGGGTTGCTCGTATTATCAGCAACGATATTGCTGTTGCAAATGTTACCTCCTGGCAATGGTGGGTCGGGATTAGCCGGGGGGATTATAAAGACGGATTAATTCACGTTGATGATGGTATGAGTGCCGGTCATGGATGGGGAGATGCCAGCTATTGCAAAAATGATGGTACTATCAGGGAAACAAAAATTCTCTGGGCTTTTGGAAATTTCTCGTATTTTGTCAAACCGGGAATGATCCGTGTTCAAATTCCGGAACAAAATAATTTATCGGCCGCAACGGATGTGATGCTTACCGCATATAAAGAGGTGAAAAACAAAAAAATTGTGATTGTAGCGGTTAATTACGGAAAATCGACACGGACCTATAAACTCAATCTTTCGGGTGGGGTAGTAAAGGACAATCAATTGATTCCCTATACAACTTCTGATACCTCCAGTTTGAAAAAAGGAGCTGCAGTGAAAGCCGACAATATTGAAATTGCACCAAGATCCGTTGTCACTTTTGTAGGAAGTTATAATTAATTATTTTAAAATAGGTTTAACCAATACTACCGGTTGGATTTCAGATAATGGAAATTAAATAAGGTAGCTAGCATATAAAAAAATGAAAAAAATTTATGTCTCGCTTTTACTGCTGGTGAGTGCGCTGTTTTTTGGTCAGCGAACCGCCATGATTAGCACGGATAATGTGGTACAAACAATGGATGGTTTTGGGGGTTCTGATGCCTGGAGATGCCAATTTGTTGGAAAAAATTGGCCACAGCAAAAAAAGGATGCCATTGCGGATTTGCTTTTTAGTAAAGACATTGATACAGAAGGAAATCCAAAAGGGATTGGTCTTTCAATTTGGAGATTTAACCTTGGAGCAGGAAGTGCAGAGCAAGGAGAAAATAGTAAGGTTTCGGATGAATGGCGCAGAAGTGAATGTTTTCTAAACGCCGATGGAACCTTTAACTGGTCGAAACAGGCAGGGCAGCGATGGTTCTTACAAGCAGCAAAAAAACGGGGTGTGGAAAAATTCCTGATTTTCACTAACAGTCCTCCTGTTTTTATGACAAACAATGGATTGTCTTTTGCAACTCAAAAAAACAAACTCAATCTGAAAGAAGGGGCAGTGCCAAAATTTGCCGATTTCCTGGTTCAAAGTATTCAGGGATTAGAGAAGAAAGAGGGAATTAAATTTGACTATGTGAGCCCAATAAACGAACCGCAATGGGAGTGGATGGCAAATAAT
The DNA here is from genome assembly GCF_048286715.1 of Flavobacterium kochi. Taxonomy (NCBI): domain Bacteria; kingdom Pseudomonadati; phylum Bacteroidota; class Flavobacteriia; order Flavobacteriales; family Flavobacteriaceae; genus Flavobacterium; species Flavobacterium kochi. The sequence continues at coordinate 90,489 of NZ_JBLVPW010000004.1, read as the reverse complement.
GGTGATAAAAACAGCCAGGAAGGAACGCCTGCAACAAATCAGGAAATTTACGATTTGACAAAAGCGCTTTCTGAAAAACTCAGCGTGAAGAAGATGAATACAGAAATTGTCGTTGCCGAAGCAGGACAAATTAACTATTTGTATGAAAATGTAAACGGAGAGCAGCGAGACAATCAGATCGGGTACTTTTTTGGTGATACAAAAAACAATATTTCTACATTGCCTCATGTGAAAAATACCATTTCGGGGCATAGTTATTTTACAACGTGGCCCATCGAAAAACAGGTTTTGAGCCGAAAACTGATTGATGCAAGTGTGAAACAAAGGTCTGGTTTAAAATATTGGCAGTCTGAATACTGTATTTTGGAAAATCCGGGAGATGCTGAGATTCCGGGCGGCTCAGGAGGAGGAAGAGATTTGGGGATGCAAACGGCTTTGTTTGTGGCGCGTCTGATACACAATGATATTGCGCTTGCCAATGCGGCTTCATGGCAATGGTGGACCTCGCTTACCCGTGTGGATTATAAAGATGGTCTGATTTATCTTGATGATGGAAAAAGTAAAGGAGGAACAACCCCTGACTATTGTAGAAATGACGGGGAATTCCATGATTCAAAACTGCTTTGGGCCTTGGGAAATTACTCGTTGTTTGTGCGCCCGGGTATGTTTAGAATTGATGTCCCTAATCAAGACGAACTGGGGGCTGCAAACGATGTGATGCTAACCGCTTACAAAGATGTCGAAAGTAAAAAATTGATTGTTGTTGCAGTAAATTGTGGTAAATCAGCTCAGAAATATAAATTTGATTTGACAAGAGGGACGGTGAAAAATAATGAAATGACCCCTTATGTTACCTCCGAAGCTTCTAATTTAAAAAGAACTACCATCCAGAAAATGGATAATTTAGAAATTCCTGCACAATCAGTTGTCACCTTTGTAGGTCAATTGCAATATTAATATTCTCTTTCAAAAACAATAACATTCCTACTATGAAAAAAATGGATTAAATCTTATTTGTCTGCTGATTTCGGTCGTTTTTGGCAGTACAATGCAGGCGCAAAAATCAAAAAAATAAATGGCAACGAAAAAACTTCAGCTTAGCTGTTTGCGCTACAATACCTCTTACTGCGGAAAACCAATGGTTGGCAGGCATCATGAGGTGATTTATGAATAACAAAAAATATATATAGTGACTACTAAAAGATTCTTATTACCAATTTTTATTTTATCCTGCCTGTCTGCTTTTAGTCAGATATCATTTGGAGATGCTCAAAAAATTAATGACAACTGGACGTTTATTCTTCAAGATGCTCCAGAAGCTAAAAATACATCTTATGATGATAGTAAGTGGCAAGCTGTTGGTTTGCCCCACGATTGGAGTGTAAAAGGGCAGTTGAGCCCCACTTTGGCAAGTTGTACCGGTTATCTTCCGGGAGGAATTGGCTGGTACCGAAAAAACATAAATATTCCCAAAAGTAAGAGCGGGGAAAAAGTTTATTTTTATTTTGAAGGCGTTTACAACCGAAGTGAGGTTTTTATTAACGGGCATTCTTTAGGAAAACGTCCTAACGGTTACATTTCTTTTGCATACGATGCGACTCCTTATATAAAATATGGAGCGGATAATACAATTGCTGTACGTGTAGACCATAGCCTCAGTGCTGACTCACGTTGGTATACCGGTTCGGGTATTTATCGTAACGTATGGTTGGTTTATGCAAATCCTGTGCATATTGCACAGTGGGGTGTATATGCCTATCCTGAAGTTGATAAAAATACGGGAATTCTAAATATAGAAGTAGCCTTAGAAAATGGTTCTTCTTCAAAAGCAACGCTTACCATCGTAAATGAACTATTAGGCAGTGACGGAAAAATAGTTGCTAAAAGTTCCCAAAAAGTTTTTATAGCAGCAAATCAAGGAAATAAAATTGCAACAAAAATAAACGTAAAAAATGCGAGGTTATGGGACTTAGAGAATCCGTACCTGTATCATTTAAAAACAACCGTTTTCAAAGATGGAAAATCGATTGACAGTGCTGTTACACAAACTGGTTTTCGCAATTTTACTTTCGATTCTAACAAAGGTTTTGCACTGAATGGTACATGGATGAAGATGAAAGGGGTTTGTCTGCATCATGATGCAGGGGTTTTAGGATCTGCTGTACCTCGAGACGTTTTGAAAACGAGATTAAAAACGCTTAAAGAAATTGGGGTAAATGCGATCCGTACCAGTCATAATCCGCAAGCACCAGATTTTTATGAACTTTGTGATGAAATAGGCTTATTGGTACTTAATGAAGCGTATGATGAATGGGAATTTCCAAAACGGAAGTGGCTACAGGGATGGAACCAAGGAGTTCCCGGGTTTGAAGGTACGTATGATATTTTTGCCGATTGGGCCGAGAAAGATCTTGAAGACATGGTACACCGTGACAGAAATCACCTTTCTGTGTTTGCCTGGAGCATAGGTAATGAAGTGGATTACCCAAATGATCCGTATTCTCATCCGGTACTAGATGGCGGAAAAGATACAGGTTTTTCGCAGCCAGCTTATGGAGGTTACAAAAAAGAGGCACCCGATGCCATGCGACTTGGAAGTATAGCCAAACGTCTTGTGGCAGCGGTAAAAAAATATGACAAATCGCGTCCTGCCACAGCTGGACTTGCAGGAGTTGCAATGTCAAACGAAACTGAATATCCAGGTGCTCTTGATATCGTTGGATATAATTACACTGAAAACAAGTACCAGTCCGATCACAAAAAATACCCGAAAAGGGTAATTTTTGGTAGTGAAAATGTTCATGATATGGGTCCATGGTTAGCAGTAAAAAACAATGAGCATATTTTTGGACAGTTTTTATGGACAGGTATCGATTACTTGGGAGAATCGGGAAGTTGGCCTTCCAGAGGATTCTATTCGGGATTAGTGGATCTTGCCGGTATTATAAAGCCAAGAGGATATTTCCGTCAATCGCTATGGTCGGATAAACCGATGATTTACGCCGGGACTTATATAGGGGACAAAGGAACAGAACTCTCTAAAGACGCCTGGCCTTTATGGAATTATAAAGAAGGACAAATGATCAGGGTAGTTTGTTACACTAACGCTGCTAAAGCCCGTCTGGAATTAAACGGGACGGTTATTGGTGTAGAGAAGCAATACGATGAAAAAAAGGGTGTTATTTATTGGGATGTGCCATTTACCTCAGGTAAGTTAGAAGCAATAGGACTCAGCAATGATGGCAAAATTGTAAGCCGATATTCGATACTATCGTCGCAACAGCCTCATGCTCTAGTTGTAAATGATAAAAATAGTACTGTCGATAAGCAAAAAGGAGTAGCGAAAATAATCGTGCAGGTAGTCGATGAAAAAGGTTTGCCTGTAATGCTTTCTGACAACGAGGTTACCTGTACTGTGAGCGGTTCCGGTACTTTATTAGGCCTTGAGGCCGGAAATAATACTGATATGACTGACTATACTGATAATGTTCAAAGGGTATTTCACGGCCATCTTGTCGCTTATATTCAGGCCACAGGGGGAAATGAACCTATAACAGTGCAATTTTCAAGTAACTGGTTAAAACCAGTTGAGGTTACAGTCAAAGTAAAGTAGCCCATTTTAGAGTGAAATAGATAAATAATTTTGTTTTGGTTGATTGCGTAAAGGCTGTTTCTTTTGTCGGAAACAGCTTTTATGTTTAGCGACGATTTAATTATCGCAAAATTAAAACCCCTGAAAGTTATTGGTTTTCAAGGGTTTTGCTTTATGTGGAATAGTACTTTATTATTTTGTGAATGCCTAAAAAACGTTCTTACGGCTTATAACTATTGTATTCTTCATCTGTTACTCTCTCCAGCCAATTGACGGCTCCTGTTGGAGTATTGGTGGTAATAGCAATATGGGTTAGCTCACTGTCAGCGGAAGCACCATGCCAATGCTTAAGATTAGGTGCTATTTTGATAACATCACCTCTTTGAATCAATTGTATGGGACTGCCTTTTTCCTGATAGTAGCCTGTGCCATCCGTTACAAGTAGGATTTGCCCTCCAGGATGAGTATGCCAATTGTTTCGGGCCCCTGCTTCAAAAGTTACGTTCGCAATGACATTATTGCTTTCATTCACTAATAATTTAACCCAGGCGTTTCCCCTAAAATAATCAGGGGATGCTTTATCGCCTTGAGGAAAAATTGGATTTTCCTCACTTTTATCTGTTGCTTTCAAATTCTTTTGTTTTAGAACTAAGAGAATTTTGATAGCAAATTATCATCATTTACTCTTAATCATTAGTACTACATTTTTAATTTTTGGTTCGCTTGTAAAAAATACTTGCTTTAGCTTTTAAGTGATGTCATGTCGATTACAAAACGATAACGTACATCGCTTTTGAGCATTCTTTCATAGGCTTCGTTGATATCTTGCATTTTGATCAGTTCAATTTCGGATACAATGTTGTGTTTGCCACAAAAGTTAAGCATTTCCTGGGTTTCGGCAATTCCACCAATTAAAGAACCTGCGACTGATTTTCTTCCTAAAATCATCGGAACAGTATTCAAAAAGGGCTCCAGTCCTCCTAAATAACCCACTAAAACCAAGGTGCCGCTGGTGTTTAAAGTAGCTACATAAGGATTTATATCATGAACATAAGGAACAGTGTCAATAATTAAATCGAATTTTCCATTTACGGTATTCATTTGACTATCGTCTGTTGAGATGATTACGGCGTCAGCACCCAATTCCAAAGCATCTTTTTCTTTATCAGGTGTTCTTGAAAAAAGGGTAACTTCCGCACCTAAACCTTTTGCCAGTTTTATCGCCATATGTCCCAATCCGCCCAAACCTACAACGGCTACTTTGCTCCCTTTTCCAACTTTCCAGTGGCGAAGTGGTGACCAGGTTGTTATTCCGGCGCATAATAAAGGTGCTGTAGCTGCCAAATCAAGATTTGAAGGCACTTTTAGAACGAAGTCTTCGTCTACCACAATTTTTTCAGAATAGCCTCCAAGAGTCATACCGCCCAAATGCTTGTCAGCACCATTGTAGGTTCCTGTAAATCCGTTTGTACAATATTGTTCCAGGTCATCTTTACAGTTATCGCAGCTGCGGCAAGAATCTACCAAACAGCCTACGGCAGCAAAATCACCAACTTTTAGTTTAGTGACATCACTTCCTGCTTTGGTAACTTTTCCAACAATTTCGTGACCGGGAACGGCCGGATAAGTTGTAAATCCCCAATCATTTCTAGCGGTGTGTAAATCGGAGTGACAAACACCGCAATACAAAATTTCGATTTCAATATCTGTTTCCGTAATGTTTCTACGTTTGATATCCATTTGTTTTAAAGGAGCATCAGCTGCTGCTGTACCGTATGCTTTTACATTTGTTTCCATTCGATTAAAATTTAGAATTGTTATTTAATTATTGTTTTTTTGAAAGGCAAAGGGTTAACTTATAGAGGGTGCTCTTTAATTTCCTCGTTTGCCGTACTAAATATGTTATCTTTTTGTCTTCAGCCTCAAGTCCAAGGCTTATATTTATATGTTGCGTTTTTTTGTTAACTATTGTTATAACAAAGATACCTTCAACAGCTCAGGCCGGCAGTTTTCCAGCGTTCCATACATTCTGTGATTTTAGCCTTTAAGGCTTCGCCACGTAAAGATACAGATTAAAACCAATGACATGATTTAGTTTTATTAACATCAATCACAACCGTTTTTTTTATTATTTTGAACCTTTACCTGCTCTTTAGGGAAATAGAAATGAAACAGCTTACGGAAATCAAAAATTTCTAAATTTTATGGGGCTCGCCTGAACGTGTTTTTTAAAAAAATTATTGAAATGGGTTACTTCATTAAAACCTAAGGCAAAGGCGACTTCTGTTACTGTCCAGGAAGTTTGTTTCAAAAGAATTTTTGCTTCCTGCGACAAACGTTCAGCAATAATCTGTGACGTCGTTTTGTACGTCGTTTCTTTTATGGCGCGGTTTAAATGATTGACATGTACGTTTAGTTTTTCCGCAAAATCAGAGGCTGACCGAAGACTTACACTTTGATGGGTTTCGTCAATAGGGAACTGTCGTTCCAGAAGTTCTAAAAACAAAGTCAAAATCCTTTGCGATGCATTAAGAGGCTGTTTATATAGTGGCAATGCAGGTTGCATTTTCATTGCAAAATGAATAATTTCGCTTATAACGGTGCGAAGTACATCATACTTATGGATGTAATCGGAATCGATTTCATCAAACATGCGCAGATACACTTTATTCAATAGAATAACCTGTTCGTCATTTAGTTCGAAAACATGATTGCCATCGGGTTGAAAAATGGAATATTGGCTGAGCTTTCCGTACTGATGAAAAAATGCCTGATTGAACACACAGAAGAAACCGCAGCGAATGCCTTCGGTGTGTTCCCAGCGGTACGGAATTTGAGGATTAGAAAATACAAGGGCCTGTTTTTTTAGTTCGATTACCTTATCGGCATATTCAATTTTACTTTCACCGACAAGCAACGTTATTTTAAAATAATCCCTGCGTTTATAAGGCGCCGGCTTTGCCTCTTTACCGATATAATTCTCTAATTTAAATACATTGAAATGCCCCATTTCATTGCGGATGTTTTCGGGCATCCAATCGTATTTTCGCGTATAAAAATCGGCTATGGTTTCTATGTTGTTCATTTTTTACTAGTGCTAATTTCAAACCAAATTGTTTTTGTTCATTCTTTTACAAGTCGAGTAGGGAAGATGTGCTACCTGAATTTTGAATTATTGCGAATTGGGTTTATTTACTCCTAAATTTTGATTCTTGAACTGTTCCGGCGATTTGATGATTGCTGTAATCAGCGTGGCCAGGCTTTTTCGAGAAATGACTGAACCTTTTTCAGCTGTGCCTTTTGGTGTTGTTTCATAATCCACTTCATTCGCACTAGTAAACCATTCGGGTCTTAAAATGGTGTAATCAAGATCTGAGGCTTCGATTACATCGGCTAATTTTCGGTAGGGAACTAAAACGGATTTTAACGGAGTATCATAGATGCCAATGGAACTGATCGCTATAATTTTAGGAACTCCGGTTTCTTGCATGGCCGTTACAATGTTTTTTGCCATTCGTTCCAAATCTCCCGCAAGGTTTACATATACCAGATCCTGTCCTTTCAGGGCAGTTTTGAGTACTTCTTTATCAAATGCATCGCCTTCGATAACCTTGCACTTGGAAATACGACTTCCCAATCTGCTGGCTTTTCGTGCAAATAATGTCAGGTTTACTGTTTTGTCATTTAATAATAGATCGGTAACTATTTGTGCAATGCCTCCATTTGCACCAATTATTAATACGTTTTTCATTTTTATAATAGATAATTAATCATTTACAGTTTTATCATTCTTATTGCCAAATCTATGGTTGGGAATAAACCATAATAACGAAGTCATCACCAAAACGATAAACGCAATTTTTGGCATACCCAGTGTGGAAATTGCTACAGCAGTTAAATTCAAAGTAATGGTTAGATAACTTTTGTAATTTCCTTTAAATGCCTTTGAAAAAGCCGAATCAAAACCATGTAAATAACGAAGTTGATACACCAAAATCATATAGGAAATAACACACAGCGTCAGGATAATTGCATAAAGCGTAACGGTGGTGCTTTTAAATGCATTTTCTCCCATCCATGAGGTAGAATAGGGGATGAATGACAGCCAAAACAGCCCGAACAGATTAGTCCAAAGAATTCTATTGTTAATTTTGTGCGCCTTATAAAATAAATGATGATGACTGCTCCAGTAAAGTCCGACAAAGACAAAACTTAATGCATAGCTTATAAAAACAGGCCAATTTTGCCATAGCGATTCCCATTTTGTTTCAGCAGGCTGCTTTAGTTCCAATATCATTATGGTAATAATTATAGCCATAACGCCATCCGAAAATGCTTCTAAACGATTCTTATCCATGATTGTTTTGTCTCTTTGAACTGAAGTAATTATTTACCCACTCTTTTTTGCAGGTGTTCCGGATAGCGCGCTCCCTGTATTTGTATTTGGGTGGCTGCTGCTTCTATTTTTTGCAAATCGGAAGTGGTGAGCACTACATTAACTGCTCCAATGTTTTCTGTCAATCGGTTTAGTTTCGTAGTGCCGGGAATGGGTGTAATCCATGGTTTTTGGGACAAGAGCCAAGCAAGCGCTATTTGTGCAGGAGTTGCATTTTTTTGCGTTGCTATACGGTTCAGTAGGTCAACCATTATCTGATTGGCTTTGCGGGCCTCTTGAGAAAAACGAGGCACTATATTTCTAAAATCAGTGCTGTCAAAAGTGGTGCTTTCGTCAATCTTTCCGGTAAGGAAACCTTTTCCCAGCGGACTGAACGGAACGAAACCAATACCTAATTCTTCTAAAGTGGGAATGATTTCTTTTTCAGGTTCTCGCCACCATAAAGAGTATTCGCTTTGAAGCGCTGTAACGGGCTGAACAGCGTGCGCTTTATGGATAGTCTCTACACCCGCTTCAGAAAGTCCCCAGTGCTTAATTTTACCTTCTTTGATTAAATCCTGTATCGTACCTGCAACCTCTTCGATAGGCACAGTGGTATCTACACGGTGTTGGTAAAATAAATCAATTACATCTGTTTTTAAGTATTTTAAAGATTTTTCGGCTACGGCTCTAATCCGTTCTGGTCGGCTGTCCTGACCTTTACTGGAATCACCTTCTTTAAATCCGAATTTAGTCGCTATAACTACCTCTTTACGAAAGGGTGCCAGGGCTTCCCCAAGCAATTTTTCGTTATCTGAACCATAGGCTTCTGCGGTATCGAAAAAAGTTATCCCTTGCTCATACGCTGCTCTAATTAGCTTGATTGCGTCTTCTTTATCTGTTGCCGGGCCGTATCCAAAACTGAGTCCCATACAGCCTAATCCAAGTGCGGAAACTTCCAATCCGCCATTTCCTAATTTTCTTTTTTCCATGATTTCTTTTTTTTAATTAAAAATTTCCCGATGTGGTATGGAGATTAACCAATTTCCACTTTTCATTTTTCTTTGTATACACTTCTATATAAACCAGTTTGTATATGCTGCCGCCATTTACTGTAAAATGGGCTTTTCCCACCAAAATGGCGGTATTTCCATACACTTTAGCCGAGGCTTCTTTTTGTTCAATTTTGTTGTAAACAAAACTTCCAGATTTCAATTGTTTGATCCATTCGGCTTTGGTCGTCATCTGTCCTGTTAGGTGGATGAAAACTAATTCATCATCAAACAAATCTTCGATTAAGTCTATTTTTCCCTGCGTTTTCCAACGGAACTTGTCGCGGGATAAATTGAGGATTTCAGTTGCAACTATTGATGGTGAAAATACATTCATTGTAAAAATATTGAGATTGGAATACCTAATTTAATAAAGAGGCATGTACCGCTTAAACTTCTGACATAGAAAGCAGACCTTCATTAAGCCTGGCTCCCTGCACATTGATTTTTGCCATTTCACGATCCAGTTCCAGAAGGTCTTCTTTTGTTAATTCGACGTTTATCGATTTTAAGTTATCATCAATGTATTCCACTTTGTCCATCCCTGGAATGGGGACAATCCATGGCTTTTGTGCCAGCAACCATCCCAGAGCGATCTGAACAGGTGTAGCATCCTTTTTACGTGCCATATTTCGTAGCATTTCAACAACAGGCATATTGGCTTTTATTGCTTCTGGTGTAAAACGCGGGAAGTTGGCACGCAAGTCGGTGGCACTGTCAAACGTTGTGTCGGTGGTTATGTTGCCTGCAAGGAATCCTGTTCCCAAAGGTCCCCAAGGCACAAAGCCAATTCCAAGTGCTTCACATACTGGCAATACTAATTCTTCCGGTTCTCTTGTCCAGATAGAATACTGGTTTTGAACAGCTGCTACCGGGTGTACGACGTGTGCACGACGAATGGTCGCAGCACCCACTTCCGAAAGACCATAATGCCTGATTTTGCCTTCCTGTATCAGCTCTTTCAATGTGCCTGCCACGTCTTCAATCGGCACGTTAGGATCAACGCGGTGTTGGTAAAATAAGTCGATGTAGTCTGTCCTGAGACGTTTCAATGATGCTTCGGCTACTTTCCTGATATTTTCACGGCGGCTATTGATTCCGGTATCTGAAATCATCCCAAATTTGGTAGCGATGATTACTTGTTTGCGAATTGGTTCCAAAGCTGCGCCTACCAATAGTTCATTGGTAAATGGTCCGTAGGCTTCGGCTGTATCAAAAAAGGTGATGCCTTTTTCAAACGCTGTGCGAATGACGTGAATGCCATCATTGACAGCAACAGCCTTGCCTGTACCGAAACTCAGATTCATACAACCCATTCCTAAAGCGGATACTTCCAATCCACTGTTTCCAAGTTTTCTTTTTTGCATTTCCATATTCTTAATAATTTATTAAATAAATTAGAATACAAAGGTAGTATGGGACTACAGCATAGAATAACGAAAAAGAAACGATAAATTACGAAAATCAAACATTTCTAAACTTCATTGGACTTAGCTGAACATGTTTTTTAAAAAAATTATTAAAGTGGGTTACTTCGGTAAAACCTAAGGTATAAGCGATTTCGGATACTGACCACGCAGTTTCTCTCAACAGGATTTTTGCCTCCTGCGCTACACGTTCCGCAATAATCTGTGAAGTGGTTTTATCGGTAGTTTCTTTTATGGCTCTATTGAGATGGTTAACATGTACATTCAACTTTTCGGCATAATCTGAAGCAGAGCGAAGGCTTACTATTTGGTGCGGATCATCAATAGGGAATTGACGTTCCAACAATTCTAAAAATAATGTAGAAATGCGCTGGGCAGCATTGAGCGGATGCTTCGTTAAATTACCAGAAGGAGCCATTTTCAAAGCAAAATGAATTATTTCAAAAACGATGGTTCTGATGACATCGTATTTGTGTATGTAATCGGAATTAATTTCCTCAAACATACGCTCATAGGTGGCGCTTAAAAGTTTTGATTGCTCATCAGTTAGTTCAAAAACGTGGCTTCCATCCGGCTGAAAAACGGAATACTGATTGAGGTTTCCATAGTGATGGAAAAAGGCCTGATCAAAAATGCAAAAGTATCCGCCAATTATTCGATCTCTTTGTTCCCAACTATATGGTATTTGGGGATTAGAAAATACGATTGCGCACTTTTGTACTTCAACAACTTTATCGGCATAGTGAAATTTCCCATTTCCTTTAACAAGTGTTATTTTAAAATAATCCCTTCGTCTGTAAGGGGTGGGTTTAGCTCCCTTTCCTACATAAGGATCTAATTTAAATACATTGAAATGACCAATTTCCTTACGAAGATTATCGGGCATGAAATCGTATTTATTCTCGCAAAATTCTTCTATAGATTCCCCTTTACTCATAAAAACAAATTTACAAAATTCAAACTAAAAAGTAAAGTTAAATTAAAATAAGAAGTTTTTAACGATTACAATTACTTTTAATTGTTAAATACTGTAGTTTAAGTAGTTACGATTTAAATTCTTTGTTATATGGCAAATAATCTAGAATTAAGGACTAAGTAAATTGCCGGACACTTTTACGTTTGTTTTTATTTGTTGGATCTCATCTATTTTTTTTTTCAAATACTTTCATTACTTTTGGCTCCCAAATGAGAGTAGTTGTATTTTTCGTATATCTGTGTTTCCATCTGCTAGGCGGCGGGAGTTATCTTCATGCAGATACACATCACAACCATCTTGGCTACTCTTTAACTTCGAATCTTGAGGAAAACCAGCGAGCAAACCTTACAATTGCAGATCATCATACCATTGCAATTGAGTATGCTGACTTAGATTTAGATGAGGAATATCTCAGTGGTCATGAAATTAAAGTAGGGGTTTCGAATAAATTTCATGCTGGAAAATACAGTTTGATTGATAACTGGTACTTGCCAGCTTCTCAATGGTATATTTCAAATTATTACTGCAAGCATTTTAAAATCTTTACGCCCTTTTGCGGCAATTCATCTCCGATTTATATCACAAACAGAGTTTTAAGGATTTGATATAATGCATCGGTTACCAAAGGTATGTTTATGCATATCTGTCTGGATGTATTGTAACCTTATTCCCTTTTGCATGACTGTTTAGGTCCCGCCCTGACAACTAATGCCTTTTTCCATCCAAAGAAATTTTCGAATTCACTGCGTTAAATCGCTCCAATTTCATTTATTACCATGAAGAAAAATGCCCTTTTCACAGGCTTGATTGCCCTGTTGTGCCTAATTAGCTGTACAACTAAAAAAGAAGAAAAAGAAGAAGCCGGTAAGTTTACCGTTACCAATGCTGTAAGTATTGATACTTCGTTTACCAAGGAATATGTTTCGCAAATCCGTTCTGTCCGGAACATCGAGATTCGCGCACAGGAAAAAGGTTACCTGCAAAACATTTATGTTGATGAGGGCCAATTTGTAAAGGCGGGTCAGGTGTTGTTCAGAATTATGCCAAAAATGTATGAGGCAGAATTGCTGAAAGCGCAGGCCGAAGCCAAAGCTGCAGCAATAGAACTGCAGAATGCCAAAATTCTTACCAGTAAAAACGTGGTTTCAAAAAGTGAGCAGGCTATGGCAGAGGCTAAGCTGGAGCAGGCAAAAGCTGAAGTCTCGTTAGCGAAACTTCATTTGTCATTTACGGTGATCAGAGCGCCTTTCGACGGAACAATAGACCGTATCCCATTGAAATTAGGAAGTCTTATTGAGGAAGGCGAATTGCTGACCAGCCTTTCGGATAATAGCCAGGTTTTCGCTTACTTTAATGTGTCAGAACCGGAATATCTTGAATATCAAACTAATATAAAAGGCCGCGGGGACCGCAAAGTAAGCTTGCTTTTGGCAAACAACGAACCTTTGAAATATAAAGGTAATGTCGAAGTTATTGAAAGCGAATTCAATAATGAGACTGGTAATATTGCATTCAGAGCGAAATTCCCGAATCCTGACAAGCTTTTAAAGAATGGTGAAACGGGCAAGGTGCTTATGGGGGTACCAGTTAAAAATGCCTTAATCATTCCTCAGAAGACCACTTACGAAATTCAGGACAAGATGTATGTTTTTGTTGTCGATAAAAACAATGTGGTTAAGTCAAGGGAAATTACCATTACCGGTGAAATGCCTGACTTATATGTGGTAAAAAGTGGCCTTGCTGTAACGGATAAGATATTGCTCGAAGGGGTTCAGAAAGTTAAAGATGATGATAAGATCAAGTATGACTATCAGCAACCAGAAGAAGTTCTTGCCCATCTAAAATTAAAAGCGGAATAGCCGTAATCCTTAAATCATAAATCAATGTTTAATAAATTTATACAAAGGCCGGTACTGTCGATAGTAATATCGCTCATTATTGTATTCATGGGAGCTCTGGCCCTTATTCAGTTGCCGATTACACAATTTCCATCCATATCGCCACCAAAGGTGAATATTACTGCTGAATATCCAGGAGCAAACAACGAATTGATGATTAAATCGGTAGTCATTCCACTAGAAAGAGCCCTTAATGGTGTTCCGGGAATGAAGTACATGGCCTCAGATGCGGGTAACGATGGAGAAGCCAGTATACAGGTGGTCTTTAAATTGGGAACGGATCCTAATCAGGCGTCGTTGAATGTTCAGAATCGGGTTGCTTCGGTGGTGAATAAACTGCCACCATTAGTGGTACGCGAGGGAGTTAAGATTACCCGTGAAGAATCCAACATGCTGATGTATGTCAATCTGTATAGTAAAGACCCTCATGCCGATCAAAAATTCCTTTACAATTTTGCGGATATTAACATATTATCAGAATTGCGAAGAGTTGACGGTGTTGGGGATGCAGATATTTTGGGTAATCGAGAATACGCCATGCGAATCTGGCTGAAACCAGATCGTATGCTGGCCTATAAGATATCTGCCGATGAGGTGATGGAAGCATTGAGTGCTCAAAGTTTGGAAGCCTCACCAGGTAAAACCGGTGAAAGTTCGGGTAAACGATCCCAAGCATTCGAATATATCCTGAAGTATCCCGGAAGGTTCACCACTAAGGAGCAATACGGAAATATTATTTTAAAATCCAACGCTAACGGCGAGATACTTCGTTTGAAAGATGTGGCGAATGTAGAGTTCGGAAATTCGATGTACGATATCTATTCCAATCTAAACGGCAAGCCTTCGGCGGCAATTGTACTGAAACAGTCCTACGGAAGTAATGCCAATCAGGTAATTAAAGATTTAAAATCAAAATTGAAAGAGATTAAGTCCAGTTCATTTCCTAAGGGAATGGATTATGAGATCAGCTATGATGTTTCTAAATTCCTGGATGCCTCTATTGAAAAAGTAATTCACACCTTGGTGGAAGCCTTTATTTTGGTGGCCCTGGTGGTATTTCTCTTCCTTGGCGACTGGCGCTCTACTTTGATTCCCCTCATTACAGTACCGATATCCCTTATCGGGACTTTTATATTTATGCAATATTTTGGCATAACGATTAATCTTATCACCTTGTTTGCATTAGTGTTGGCAATCGGTATAGTGGTGGATGATGCCATTGTGGTTATTGAAGCGGTCCATGCGAAGATGGAAACCAAACATCTTTCACCAAGGAAAGCGACAAGAGAAGCGATACATGAGGTGGGCGGAGCTATTATTGCCATCACGTTTGTTATGGCTGCTGTGTTTATTCCGGTTGCCTTTATGTCAGGACCAGTTGGAATATTCTACAGACAGTTTTCGATTACTATGGCCACGGCCATTATTCTCTCAGGATTGATTGCATTGACCCTTACACCGGCACTTTGTGCTATGTTATTGAAGAACACGCATGGAAAACCGAGAAAGCAAACGGTAATTAATAAATTTATAGACGGTTTTAATAAAAGGTTCAATGACCTTTCCTCTTTCTATAGAAAGATATTGAGTGCGATTGTGAACAGAAGGATGATTACTTTCGCAATGCTGATTGCTTTCAGTATCGGCACATGGTTCCTGAACAACAATCTTCAATCGGGCTTTATCCCTAATGAGGATCAGGGAATGTTTTATGCCGTAATTCAGACGCCTCCGGGTTCAACATTGGAAAGAACCAATCAAATATCCGAAAAGCTGCAAAAAATTGCCGAAGGCATACCGGATGTACAATCTGTTTCTTCCCTTGCCGGTTATGAGATTCTTACCGAAGGAACCGGTTCTAATTCAGGAACCTGTCTGATCAACCTGAAAAGTTGGGATGATCGCAAGCATTCTACCCAGGAAGTGATTGATGAACTGGAGAAGAAATCCAAAGACATTACGGGAGCCACCATTGAATTCTTCCAACCGCCAGCGGTGCCTGGCTATGGAGCTGCCGGTGGTTTCGAACTACGTTTGTTGGATAAAGCGGGATCAGGGGATTACAAAAAAATGGAAACCGTGAATAATGATTTTGTAAAGGAGCTGAATAAGCGTCCGGAATTATCTTCGGTATTCTCCTTTTACAGTGCCAGTTTCCCACAGTATATGCTGAGAATTGATAATGACATTGCCCAGCAAAAAGGGGTGACTATTGAAAATGCCACCAATACGCTTTCCACTCTTGTCGGAAGTAATTATGAGATCAGCTTTATAAAATATGACCGCCAATATAAGGTAATGGTGCAGGCATCTCCCGAATACAGGGCATTGCCGGAAGATATCCTGAAACTATACGTAAAGAATAACCGCGATGAGATGGTACCCTTCTCCGCTTTTATGAAACTGGAAAAGGTGTATGGACTATCAGAGATCACGAGACATAATATGTATAATGCATCGGAAATAAGCGGTCAGGCTGCAGCAGGGTACAGTAGTGGTGATGCTATTAAGGCGGTCAACGAGGTAGCGGAAAAAACGTTACCAAGAGGATTTGGAATTGATTGGGCGGGTATTTCCAAAGACGAGGTATCCCGCGGTAATGAAGCCATATATATCTTCCTAATCTGTCTGGGTTTTGTTTACCTGATCTTGGCTGCACAATATGAAAGTTTTATTCTGCCTTTCATAATTATTTTATCGCTTACGGCGGGCTTTTTCGGAGCATTCCTATTGTTGCAACTGTTTGGTTTGGAGAATAATATTTACGCGCAGGTTGCCATGGTAATGCTAATAGGCTTACTGGGGAAAAATGCCGTGTTGATTGTGGAGTTTGCGGTGCACAGACACATAGCCGGAGATTCGATATTGGAAGCGGCCATCGAAGGATCGATAGTGCGGTTCCGTCCCATCCTGATGACTTCCTTCGCCTTTATTGCCGGGTTAATCCCGCTGGTATTCGCCTCTGGTCCGGGTAAAATAGGCAATCGGACTATTGGTACCGCTGCCGCGGGAGGGATGCTTTTTGGAACTATTTTTGGAATCCTGCTCATACCAGGACTGTACTACATATTCGGCAGAATTTCAGAAAAAATAAAATTTGTTAAAAAGGAAGAAGAAAATCCATTAACCGAAGAAATCGATCACAATGTATAAATTCAAGCTATATCAATACCTTATCCCGCTAAGCATTTGCTTGGCGGTGGTAAGTTGTAAGGCCCCGGCCATAGTGCCGTCGAGCGCAAACAGTCCTGTTCCTGAATCTTTCGGCAGTACTACCGATACGACCAATATGTCAACCATACAGTGGAAAAATTTCTTTAAGGATAAGAATCTGGTGAATTTAATCGACGTTGCGCTAAAAAATAACCAGGAGCTGATGATCACTTTGCAGGAAATTGAAATCGCAAAGAATGATATCCGTATCAGGAAGGGTGCCCTTTTACCAAAAGTTAGCGTAAAAGCAGGTGCCGGGGTTGAAAAAGTAGGAAGGTATACCAGTCAAGGCGCAGGAGATGCGTCCACGGAGATACTTCCCGGTAAGGAAATGCCGGATCCGCTGATGGATTATGGACTGGCAGCCTATGCGAACTGGGAAGTAGATATCTGGAAAAAATTGCGTAATTCCAAGAAAGCTGCAGTAAGCAGGTATTTATCAACCATTGAAGGGAAGAATTTTGTGCTTACTAATCTTATAGCAGAGGTTGCCGATTCGTATTATGAATTGTTGGCACTGGATAGCCAGATGGAGATTGTAAGACAGAATATTGCGCTACAAACAAATGCTTTAGAAATTGTAAAAGTTCAGAAAGAAGCTGCCAGAACAACCGAACTGGCCGTTCAAAAATTTCAGGCTGAAGTGTTGACTTCGAAAAGCATGGAGTTTGAAATTCTTCAAAAGAGAAAGGAAACAGAGAACAGGATTAACTTTTTGTTAGGCCGTTATCCACAGGAAATAACCACCGATAAAAGTAACTTTTTAACTTTGTTGCCTTCGGTAATCAATTCAGGAATTCCTTCGCAATTATTGGCTAATCGTCCAGATATTAAACAGGCAGAACTGGAACTGACGGCTGCAAAGCTGGATGTAAAAGTGGCAAGAGCAGAATTTTATCCTTCATTAGACATTTCTGCAGCGGTAGGATTGCAGGCGTTTAAACCCTCTTATTTGTTTACGTTGCCAGAATCGGTGCTTTATTCGCTGGCTGGAGATATCGCAGCACCACTGATTAACAGAAATGCAATTAAAGCGGAGTATAATACTGCCAATGCACGCCAACTTCAGGCCGTGTATAACTATGAACGTACCATTCTAAATGCCTATATGGAGGTTTCCAATCAGCTTTCTAAGATCAATAACTTAGAAAAAAGCTATGATCTAAAATCGCAACAGGTGGCCGCCCTGAACCGGTCAATTGATGTTTCCAATGATTTATTCAAGTCCGCCAGAGTCGACTATTTTGAAGTGTTGATGACGCAACGGGACGCACTGGAATCTAAACTTGAACTGATAGAAACTAAAAAAGAACAACTCAATGCTGCAGTCAATGTATACAAGGATTTAGGCGGAGGTTGGAAATAAAACAATAGCTCAAACTAAGAGGCTGTCTTCTAAATAAAAAAAGAGACAGTCTCTTTTTTTATTTAGAAGACAGCCTCTTTTTATCTGGTTTAAATTCTAGCTACTCCAAGACATTACAACAGATACGCTCCATTTTTCTAAAAAGAGGCTCCAACAATGTTTATTCGTTTACGAGGTCACCTTCCTTAGTTTCTTCACTGGCAATTTTAATTAGTTTGTCTTTTATGTTTAAATCGCCGAAAATTTCAATTTTATCATCAATTTCTCTTCCTTTTTTAATGGCAATTCTGGATGCTTTATGGTCAGTCACCCTGATAACAAAAGTACCTTCAGCGGCATTAATCACGGCCGATTTTGGCACCACAAATGTGCTGTCTTTTGCATTGAGCGGCAATAAAACTTCAGCTACCATTCCAGGCAATAAATTACCACCTGTATTGTTTACGTCCATTTCAACACGTTCGGAGCGTAATTTTAAATCCAGGGCGCCAGACATTCTCTGAATCGTAGCTTTAAAGGTATCGGGTAGCGATTTTACAGTAAAACTCATTTGGTCACCTTTGTGTAAATAACCTGTGTATTGTTCCGGAATAGAAACTGCCAAACGCAATTTATTTTGTTGTTGAATGGTCAGTAAAGGCAAGTCAGAGCCTTTTCCCGAAGGGCCTACAAAAGTTCCTAAATTGACGTTTCTTGCCGTTACAATTCCATCAAAAGGAGCACGAATTTCGAGATAACCTCTCATAATTGCTACTTCTTTACGCCCTGCGATTGCTGCTTGATATTGCGCGTAATCCGAATTTTTCTTTCCGTTAGCCAATTCTAGATCGTTTTTAGAAATTGTTCCTTCCACTTTACTCGTTTCATACAGACGGTTGTAGGTACTTTTACTGGTTGCATAAATAGCTTCCATCGACTTTAATTTTGATTCGGCTGCGGCCAGCTGCGAACTGATTTCAGGAGCTTCTAAAACAATCAGAAGTTGTCCTTTGGTTACTTTTGATCCAATATCTACTTTTAAAATTTTAACAAAACTGCTCACTTTAGCATACAAATCCACTTGCTGAAAACCAGACAATTCGGCTGGTAAACGCAATTCAGTGCTCAGTTTTTCTTTTTCTAAAAGAATGGTTTCGATTTTAGGTTCTATTTCAGCAACAGCTTCTTCTTTTTTATTCGAATTGCAACTGCTTAGAAAAAATAGTGCTACCAAAAATAGCGTGGTCGATTGTAGTATTTTACTTTTCATTTTCTGATTTTAATGAGGATATATAATGTACACTTTCTTCGTCTTCAGGATCTAAAGAAATAGATTGTGTACTTGTTTTTTCTTGTGCCCAAGCAAAAATAAGAGGCAAAATTAATAATACGGCAAAGGTCGAAAATAATAACCCGCCAATAACGGCTCTTCCTAATGGAGAAACCTGATCGCCTCCTTCGCCATGACCAATCGCCATAGGCAGCATTCCCGCAATCATAGCCACACTGGTCATGATAATTGGTCGGAGTCGTAAAGCGGCAGCTTCTCGTGCCGATTCTAAGGCGTTGCCATTGTGCTTTCGTAATTGTTCGGCATTGGTAACCAATAAAACGGCATTGGCTATCGAAACTCCAACGGACATGATGATTCCCATATACGATTGTAAATTTAGTGTAGAACCCGTAATGGTAAGCAGTAGTAAAGCACCTAAAACTACCGCTGGAACCGTTGTTAAAATTACTAAAGAAACTTTGAACGACTGAAAATTAGCGGCCAACATTAAGAAGATTACAAAAATGGCAACCAATAAGCCGATTTGCAAACTGCTTAATGTTTCACTTAATACCTTACTCAAACCAATGGGTTCGATGAATAAGCCACGAGGCAATTCGCCCAGCGAATGTATGGTTGCAGCCACCTCTTTGGAAGCCGTACCTAAGTCGGTGTGGCTGATGTTTGCTGTAACTGTAATGTAGGGCATAGCCCCTAAATTATCATTTTCACCACTTACAAATGCAGGTGTGATTTTGGCTACATCACTCAAAACAGGGCGCAGTGAATTTCTCAATACCGGAATTTCACCAATGTCAGTTTTGCTTTTCATTTTATTTAAAGGCACCTGCACCTGAACACTATAGGACAATCCCGCTTTTTCATCAATCCAAGTATTTTTTTCAGTATATCTGGAAGACGAAGTTGAAGCTATTAAAGAGCGCGAAATATCGTTCATATCGACACCAAGTTCAGCGGCACGTGTTCGGTCAATAGTAATATTCATCGCAGGATAATGAATGGGCTGGCCTATCTGCACATCTCTTAAATAAGAAATATGTTGTAATTTTTCGACAATTTTATTGGCATATGCCTCATTCCTTTTTTTGTCTTTTCCGGCAATTCTAACTTCAATAGGAGTAGGGGAGCCCTGACTCAAAACTTTATCGGTAAGCTCGATTGGTTCAAACGAAATTTTTACATCAGGAAGAATCTTTTTAATTCGAGCTCTGAAATCATCTTTAAAATCATCCATATCGGCATGATAATCATTCAAACTCACTTGAAAAACGGCTTCATGAGAGCCAGCCATGAATAAATATATGGGGTTAATAGAGAACAAAGAGGGGTGCTGTCCAACATATACCGATGAAATTCCGATATGTTCTTTGCCTACCATTTTCTTTAATTCTTTTAGTACTAAAACGGCTTTTTCTTCGGTGCGTTCCAGACGTGTTCCTGTGGGAGCTCTCATTCTAAGCTGAAACTGACTCGAATTTACCTTTGGAAAAACATCTTTTCCAATAAAAGTAAGGAAGACAAGCGCTATAAGTGTAATGCCGATAAGATACACCAGACTGGTTGCTTTTTTGTATGGAAAAAGACGATCTAAGGTTTTCATAAACCGGATTCTGAATCTTTCAAAAGCGCCTATTTTTCCATCACTATTAAAATCGTCCCTTTCAATCATTACTTTTTTCTGACCTATAAGATCTTTTTCAGATTCAGGGGTTAATCCACAGGCATTAAACTCGGCTTCATCGTCTGTGATATTCGGAGCATGTTCTGTTTTTGGATGTTCTTTCATCAACCAATTCGCCATAACGGGGACAAAGGTCTGGGATAGTAAAAAAGAAATGATCATTGAAAATCCAATCGCCAATGCCAAAGGTAAAAACAAAGCTCCGGGAATTCCAACCATTGTAAAAGCGGGCGCAAAAACGGCTAAAATACAAAGTAAAATAAGCAATTTGGGCAATGCAATTTCTTTACAGGCATCCCAAATGGCGAGTGCCTTAGGTTTTCCCATATCGAGATGTTGGTGAATGTTTTCGATGGTTACGGTACTTTCATCCACTAAAATTCCGATAGCCAAGGCCAGTCCGCTCAAGGACATTAAGTTGATTGTCTGTCCAAATAATTTCAAAAACAAAACACCAGAAATAATGGATATCGGAATCGTTAAAATCACGATTAAAGCCGCACGTTTGTCGCCAAGAAATAATAAAACCATTAATCCGGTTAGCACTGCTCCGATAATTCCTTCGGTAATTAAACTTTTAACCGAATTAATAACATAAACCGATTGATCAAATTCGTACGATAATTTTACATCTTCAGGTAATGTACTTTGAATTTTTGGCAATTCGGACTTTAATTTCTGAACTACATCCCAAGTCGAAGCATCTCCCGCTTTTGCAATACTAATGTAAACCGAGCGTTTTCCGTTGACCAATGCGTATCCTGCAGTAATATCGGCACCGTCTTTTACGGTGGCTACATCACCTAAAGTCAGGTTTTGAACACTGCCTTTAAATAGCGGGATTTTTTCAAAATCGGCAACTTCTTTAATGGTATTATTAGTAGGTGTAATGTAGTTTTTATCCCCAATTCTCACGTTTCCGGAAGGGGCGGTTTGGTTGTTTAGTCGTATCGCCTCCACAATCTGATCGGGTGTCATATTATGTGAACGCAACAAATCCGGATCTACGTTGACCTCGATCGTTCTTGGACTTCCGCCAAAAGGAGCCGGCGACAACAAACCTGGAATGGAAGTGAATGATGCGCGTACATATACATTTGCCAAATCCTGTAATTCATTATTGGATCTAATTTTACTGCTTAAAACCAATTGCCCAATTGGCAAAGATGAAGCATCGAAACGAATGATAAAAGGCGGTTGTGTTCCGGGAGGAAATGCCGCCTGAATTCTATTGGACAGCGCACTCAATTCGGCAGCTGCCTGCGCCATATTGGTGTTTTCATAATAGGTCAATTTCATGATCATTAAACCTTGAATATTCTTGGTTTCGACTGATTTTACACCATTGGCAAAAGGAAGGATATTGACATAATTTTTGGCAAAATAGGCCTCCATCTGGTCTGGAGTATAGCCACCAAAAGGATGTGCAATGTAAATTACCGGCAAATTCATTTTAGGAAGAATATCTACCTTAATGTCTTTGATGGCATTTGTTCCGAAGAAGAATAAACCTGCAACCAATACCAGTATGGAAATGGGTTTGCGGAGTGCAAAACGTATTAAATTCATTAGGATCTTTAATTAAAATTCATTTATAAATAAGTCAAAATTGCCAGTGGCTGCCGCTTTTAGTAAAAACGATTGCCAAACATTGTTATTGACGATATCGCGATCAATTTCAGCACGGTTTAAAGTGTAGATGGTTTGCGTCAGATCGGTCAAAGTGGTTAGGCCGTTTTTGTATAAAGTCGATTTTTGCAAATAAGCCTGAGCAGCAGCATTTACCTGAACCGGCGCTTCAGCATAATTGTCCAGCGTAATTTTTATTTTGTCATCAGCTAAACTCAATTGGGACTTTAATTCCCTGTCAATCTGATTGTATTCTTCTTGTAAACCTTGCGAAATAAACTTTTGAGCGCTAACTTGTTTGCTCATCCTGAATGGAGTGGTTAAATTCCACGTAATTCCAACTCCAACCAGATAATTGGTACGATCCGGACTTACGCCATCCCAATAATTTCGATTGAAAGACGTTTGATTGGCTCCGTAATCCGGATTGAATCCAGATGCTCTTGTTTGCAGGACACCAAACATGCTCATTGTCGGATAATAGAATCTTTTGTATAATTTGACCTGTTGATTGCTGTAATCAATTTTAGTTTTATAATATTGAAGTAGGGGATGCAAAGTATCTTTTGTTGCGTTTTCCACCAGTAGTCGACTCGGGATTTGATTTACAAAAAGGGTATCGGCGACAAAATCCTGAGGGGAAGCTCCCATCAAATCAACTAATTTATTATTTTGTTCCTTGACAAAATTTTTAGCCAGATTTAAAGCAATTTTGGCTTTTGAAACTTCGGCTGTAGCTAAGGTAGAGTCCACTCCGGCAAGTAATCCGTTTTTAACCCGGGCTGCTGCTGTTTTTTTGAATATTTGAGCACGATCTAAATTCTTTTGCTGAGAAATCAACAATCTTTGACTGGCTAACAGATTCAGGTAAGCCGCCGAAATTTTGATTTCTTGTTGAAATTTTTCCTGTTGCAAATCATTTTCACGACTCTTAACATCAATTTTGGCCAGATTGATTTTTTGTTGTGTTTTCCCGAAAGTAAAAAAGTCCCAGTTCATGTTGACTAAATACAAGGCGCCAAATGCAGCATTCCAGTTTTGTTCCGGTAATGCAGGTCCGGAAGAAGCGGTGCCTAATCCATTAAAACCGTATAAAGCACCATTTTGCCCATTAATCGTACCATAATCTTGTTGCGCGGACAGGTTAAGATTGGGCAAATAATCGCGATGAGATTGTTTGAGATTTTCTTTTGAAGCATTGGTATAGTTGCTTTTTGCTTTTATCAAACCATAGTTTTCAAGTCCAGTTTTTAGGGCCTCTTTTAAAGACAAGGATTGTGCAAAACCAGCGGAAGCAAAAATCAGGAAAAATAATAAGGTAATTTTTTTACAATACATAAAACTTAGGGTATGAAATTATCAAACAAAATTATTTCTCTTGGTCCGATATAAGGCATCTTAAATGATGTAATGGAATAGTAAATGACAAATTCAATTGGTCATTTATTGCAAATAAAAAATAAATATTTGTGCTTAATTTGTAAACTATTTAAGTATTACAAATGACTAAAAAAATTGATAACATAATGGATAATCAATGGTGGCAGGAAATTGCTGTTATTGCCTTTTCATTAACGCTTTTTACCCTGAAAAATGATTGGATGTTATTCAGTTCTTTGAGCTCTATTTTTCTGGGTATCTGTTACTATCTTGTCCTGTATTTGCATGCGCAATTTAACCGTTTTCTTATTCTTCCATTGTTATTTAAGGCGCAACGTCCTTTAGCGTATTTGCTTGTTTCGGTTTTGGCGGTGCTCATTTTTTCGGTTCTTTTATATGAAATTTCAAATATCTACATATTTAATAATTCGTATTTGTATCAAACCTCGCATCAAAGAAGTTATTTGTATCAATTGGCTAGTGTCTTAGGAACTTTGGTTTGTATTTTGAGTCCAATTATTGTTTTTAAATTCTACAGAATTCATAAAAAACAAACCGATGCGACCCTATTGTTCAATCAGATGCAATTGAATTCACTTCGAGGACAATTGAACCCTCATTTTTTATTCAATACTTTTAATACACTGTACGGAATTAGTTTAGAATTTCCGGATCGAACTCCTGATTTAATCATGAAAGTCTCACAGTTAATGCGCTATCAACTCGAAAGTAACAGTAAACAATGTGTCTCTTTAGAAGAGGAACTTTCATTTATTAACAGTTATGTCCAGCTTGAAAAAGAGCGTGTGGCCTACCGATGTGATATCACATACGATTGTAAAATTGATAATGAAAATGCCTATAAAGTTTCGCCCATGTTATTGATTGCATTTATTGAAAATGCATTCAAACACGGGACTTGCGCTATTGAAAAATGTTTCGTTCGGATTATTATTACCGTTGAAAATGGTTTATTACATTTACATGTTGTTAATTCAATTCCAAAGAAAAAAACAGAGGTGGTTTCGACCAAAATTGGCTTAAAAAATAGTATAGAA
Organism: Flavobacterium kochi; assembly: GCF_048286715.1. Taxonomy (NCBI): domain Bacteria; kingdom Pseudomonadati; phylum Bacteroidota; class Flavobacteriia; order Flavobacteriales; family Flavobacteriaceae; genus Flavobacterium; species Flavobacterium kochi. Next base: position 65,569 of record NZ_JBLVPW010000004.1, on the reverse strand, counting down.
CGTTTGAACCTAATTTATGGGAAAGACTATAAATTAGATATTCAGGATGATAAAAACACGTATATTGTAGATTTGAAATTGCAACTCAAAAAGTTTGTATAATGAAAGAACCAAAAAAATGCATCATTGTTGATGATGAGCCTGTAGCGCATTATGTTTTGGCGAATTATATTAAGCAAAATCCGCAATTAGAATTGGTTTTTCAATGTTATAACGCTATTGAAGCCATGGATTATCTTCGAGAAAATAAAGTCGATTTGATGTTTTTAGATATTAATATGCCTGAAATTACAGGAATGGAATTACTAAAGATTATTCCAACACATCCTAAAACGATTTTAACGACGGCGTATTCTGAATTTGCTCTTGAAAGTTATGATTATAGCGTAATTGATTATTTGCTGAAACCGATTTATTTTCCTCGGTTTTTAAAGGCTGTTGAACGCTTTTTTTCAACAGAAAACACAAAAATGAAATCTGACGAAGCAGAAATCAATTCGGTAAGCGTGAAAGTGGATGGCTATTTTATGGATATCGAATTAAATCAGCTTTTATTTGCTCAAAGTTTTGGGAACTATGTCAAATTACACACCCTAAAAAAAACCTATTTAGCATCCATTACTACAAGCGAATTTGAGAAATGCCTTCCCGAAAAAAGCTTCATACGCATTCATAAATCGTATATAGTTGCTTTGGACAAAATAGAATCTACTGAAAAAGATTTTGTTATCATTAAAAAGGAAAAATTACCTATTGGTATTACTTATAAAAGAGAATTGTCTGATCGATTGAAGAATAGAATGATTTTATAAAAACGTCCCTTTTATTTAAGAAAATGCTCCCAATGCCCCAGCAAGGAATCCTTGTAGGATGATTTACAAGTGATTTGATCGCTAAGGTTTGAAGAGGGTTTATCTACTATTTCAGGCGTCTATTTCCCTAGTCATCGATGGCTTGCCCAACTAATTGGCGGAACTTCCAATCAGTATTATCCGTATCTTCATCCTGTGTTTGTTTCATTAAAATGCCAATAATTTTCTCTTTTGGGTCTGCAAAATATTGAGTATTAAAGTACCCGGCCCAATTGAATGTTCCAATACTGCCTTTACCACCAATCGTTTGTCCTTTGCCATCCAGAACACCAAACGCTAAACCATAGTACGCACCTGAATCGCCCCTTAGATCGCCTATTTGATTGCTCATCATAAATTGTATTGTTGTTCTGCTTAGTATTCGGATGCCGTTTAACTCTCCATTATTTAAATACATTTGAAGAAAAGCCGCATAATCTTTTGCAGTACTGGAAAGACCAGCGCCTCCAGAAAAAAAACGTTTTGCCCCCTTTATTGGGTAATCTGGATCATAAAAGGTTGTAGGGAATTTAATCCAGGCCCCATTTTCCTTTTTCTGAATTGTAACTAGTCTTTCAGATTTGGATTCGGGTAAATAAAACCCGGTGTCATTCATTCCTAGCGGATTAAATATGCGAGTTTTAAAAAAATCATCGAGTGGCATTCCCGATACTATTTCGATGAAATAACCCAATACGTCAAGTCCTTCACCATAGGTGAATTTTTCACCGGGACTGTGGTGCAGTGGAAGTTTTGCAAGCTTCTTAACACTTTCTTCTATGCTTATAGTAGCGGTGGTGAATAAATCTGTTATTCCTGCCTGCTTGTATATTTTTTGGAAACGTTCATCCTCATCTATAGCACCATATCCAATTCCTGATGTATGTGTTAAAAGATGTCTTATGGTAATGGGCTTTTTAGCAGGCATAGTATGATAGGTTCCATTTTTATATACGGTATCAAGCACCTGAGCATCCTTAAATTCTGGAATATATTTTGAAATTGGATCATCCAATTTGAACTTTCCTTCTTCCCAAAGCATCATTACACCGGTTGCTGTAATCGCTTTTGTTTGTGAAGCAATCCTGAAAATATCATCTCGTTTTAAGACCCTTCCTGATTCATTATCCGCCTTACCGAATGCTTTGTAGTATACAATTTTGCCATTTCTTACGACAAGGGCAACAATACCGGGAATGTCAGATCCTTCCAAGGCTTCCTTACACATGGTATCTATTCGTCCCAATCGTTCTTCTGACATACCCGCGCTACTGGCTGGACCTTCCTTGAGTAGGGGAGACATTTTAATCGATTTTGTTTGGGCAAAATTTGTCAGGGTATTAAAAGTGAAAAAAAGTACAAATAGATTTTTCATGTTAAAACAGTAAGTGAGTTAATTTGTTGTTTTACAGTATTTTGAATGTTGAACGAAGAGGACCCGAAGCAAATACCTTGAGAATTTTCATAGCGAATTAAAAGGAGTCCAGAGCAAGGAATTACTATAAAACTTGGTAGTGAGCGTTATTGTTTTTCGATACTTTTAGTTGATGTAGGAAAAATCATTTTAAAATAAACACCTTTTTATTTTAAACCGTCTTTTCGGTATTTTCAGGCTTGGAGGAGGCGGGCACGAAGCAAAAAAAAAGCCTTGTACCATCATTTTCGAGGTGGAATGACTCGCTCTATTGTTCTCTTTAATTCATATTCAATTTCATCATTTTCTAAATCCGCAATTTTAATAAAGTTGAGCCGGTCAAGAAGTTGTATCGCTTTTTCGTTTTGTGTAGTCGTAATTGCACGAACCCGTTTTAGTCTGATGTTATTTAGTCCGAAGTCTATTGCTAATTGCATTGCCCCAGTCATGAAACCCAGTCCCCTAAATTGAGGTAATAAAACGCAGCCAAGTTCTCCATCTCCTTTGTCAAGTCCGCGATAATACCCGCAAGTTCCTACGATACTATTTGTCGCTTTATCGACAATTCCCCAATGAATTGAATTCCCATTCTTATAGTCCTTGTTGATTTTTGCCTGCATTTCTGTTGCCTGCAACAATGTCGTTGCCTGAATAGAATTGTAAAATGAAATTTCAACAAGATGCTGAATGTCAGGCTTTAGAATTTGACGTAATGCTATTTTTTCGTCTGATATACAGGGATAAATAGCGTAGGGAGGTAATTCCATTTTATTTATTAGGTTGGTAAAGGTTTTTTATTGATTGCAGAAATTGTTTATTTCTTTATCTTCAGTCCAATGATATTCTATTTCAAATGCAGTTTTTCTTGCTAATTCGATTCCATGTAAATCACTTAAAAATGCAAATGTCATATCAATTCCTGCACTTACACCGGAAGAGGTGTAGAACTTACCGTCTATTGTCCAACGTGCTTGTTTAATCCAATTTACATTTTTTCCGTTACTTGTAACCCAGTCAAAAGCTTTTTTGTTTGATGTAGCCCTCCTGTTGTCTAATAGTCCGGTTTTAGCCAGTAATGCACTTCCTGTGCAAACGGTCAAAACATACTTACTCAAGCTAGATATAATTTGGATATCTTTTATGAGTGCACTATTGTTGATTTCTATTCTTGTTCCAAATCCACCGGGTATAATAAATATGTCTATTCCATTTTTTATAGTTTCTATTTTTTCTGTCAGAACTGAAACTCCATGAGTGTTTTTTATAAGTCCTCCGGAGAATGAATAAAATGAAACGGAGAATAAGTCGGTTAAACGGCCCAGAACTTCTACCGGACCAAATACATCCAAGGTTTCAAAATCATAAAAAAGTAAAACTCCTACTTTCATAATTTATTTTTTTAATTTAACAAAAAAGAGAATGCCAATCAGCATGACTCAAGTTCTAAATTTTTTTATCATCTGATACCATACTATAATTAAATTCTGAATCATTGTTGAACATGGATTCATTATTTTGCAATGATAAGATAATGTAAAATTAGGAATGTAAATTACACTATATAAGACAAAAAAGTGTCAAATAAGGACAAAAAGTACTGTTTTAACGTATAGTATATTTAGATCATTATAATGTTTTAATTTTTTATTGGATTAAAAAAAGTATATTCAAATTTCAAATAGATGCCGTTCGGAGCTGTCCTAAGCATTGAGGAATAAATCTCTTTTGTATAAGCAAAATTGATTTTCGCCTGACTATTAATGATGAACTGAATAGAAGGCACCATATCCAAATATGATTTGCTATTTTCATTTAGTCGTTGTCCCAAAAACTCTAGCATGATATTAATATTCGTTTGCTTGAAATGGGTATATTGTCTGGGATAGATTAACTTGCCTATTGAAAGTGAATAATTCATCGCATTATCGCTTTGCGAAGAAGGAAACCTGTAATTAGGTCTATTGTCTAAAGCTCTTTCAAAACTAAGGGAAGAACTGATGGCTGTTTTTTTAATTAGTTTCGTGACAACAATACCTGTTTCATAACCTGAATTATGTCCCATAGTTTCAATCACTTCCTGGTGAATATCGGAATTATTGATGCTGTATCTTCCAAAAGCAGCCATTCGAAAATGATTGTGCACGGCATCATTGGAAAAGAAGCGGTACTTGGCGTAAATACTTCCCCCTTCATATCTTAAATTATCCGTCCTGTTACTTATGAAAATTGTCGAGCGTACCATCCAATTTTTAGTAATACCCCAGGTGATTTCAGGTAATATATGATAATCATAACCGCTTTCTAACTGTCTTTTCATCCATGTTTGACCTAGATTGATACCAATGGAGCCTGATGGGACATTACTTGCAGGTTCAGTAACGACAAATAATTCCTGGGCTCTGGAATGAAAGGATAACAAAAAGAAAAGCATTATAGCTAACTGTTTCATTTTAGATAGTGATTAGATGATATTCTTCCTTATGATTCATGTTGTCAGAAGGATATTTTGATAAATTTTTTATATTCTTTTTATATTCTTTTTGTGTGATGAAACCTTTATCCACTATCTTTAATTTTGTTTTACCATTCAAAATCTTTGTTTTGGTATCTACAAATATGAGGCTGAGTCCATCTTTTTCAATTGCGAAATTATTCTCAATTTTAAGGTTATCGAAAGAAATAGTGATTATCATTGAACCAACAAAGAAGCCCGCTTTTTCTACTCTTTCCTTTAAAATTCCTGGGTTAATTGTGTTGCCTTTTTTTGGAAAAATTATAAAGGTGTTTGTGTTCAAATTAATAGCAATACTATCTACCTCAGGTACGGTTTTAAGTTGATTGTTTATGGATTTGGAACACATGGAGCAGGTAAGTCCTGTTGCTACAATTTCTACTTTTGATACTTGAGAATGCGATTTTAAACTTACTGTCATTATTAAAACAATACCAATTATTGTTTTTAAATTGAATTTTTTCATTTTTATTTAGTTTTAAAAATTAAATCAGTATTTCACAATGAAATCCATACTTGTTCAGATCGTCTATAATTCTTTTATTGTTTTTTTTTCTAATGCCCTCCATTCTTAAAATTTTATCGCAGTCTTCTAAATCAAAATTAATTTTTGCTTCAGTAAATATTTTTTTTAGCAGCCTTGTTAGCAATAGTGCTTCTATTTCTGTTTGTACATTGGTTTTGAAAATTTCTGTCATATGATGTAAATTGATAGTTTAAAAGTGAATTGTTTTTTAGGAACACTACAAAATTAGCTACACTGATTTTTCAATTTGTTATATTACTTTGGGATGTGCTTCTATAATTTTGGGATTTGATTTCGATAAATAATAAATAGGAAACACAGTGATTTTTAATGATTTATGTAAGAATAAAAGCCATTCCTGTAAAAGAATGGCCTTGGTGATTTTTGATAGATTATGCTACTATTTACAGGTAGCACAGGTGCAGTTTGAACCGCAATTACAATCTATACAAGTACAGTTAGGGTTATCACATTTCCCGTTTTCTGATTCCGGAGCACTCTGGCTCAATGACACTGATAATTTCATAATTATTTTTTTTAGTTATTTAATTATACAAAGATAAATCAGTGGAGCGGCTTCAATATTACATTACTTTGGGGTGCTATTGTATAATTTTGGGTTCATATACTGTCTAATGCCTTACGTTTTTCAGCACCAATTTTCTTAAAATAAGTGGGTGTTAAGCCTGTAATTTTTTTAAATTGAGTTGATAAATGTGCTACGCTGCTGTATTCAAGTTCAAAGGCAATTTGTGATAAAGTAAGTTGATCATAAATAAGAAGTTCTTTTGCTTTTTCTATACGTTGTTCAATAAAATAGTTTTCAATAGTTCTTCCTTCAACAGAAGAAAATAAACTGCTTAAATAGGTATACTCATGATGAACAATAGCTGAAATGTAAATTGAAAGTTTTATTTTATTTGTTTCGCTATCCATTTCATTTCGGGCTCTTTTCATGACCAGTTGCTTGATTTTTTCAATAAGTCCGCTGGTCTGATTATCAATCATTTCAAAACCTACTTTGTCAAAATTTTTCAATAAGCGTGATTTTTGATCAGCGGATAGAACGTCGCGTAAATGAATTTCTCCAAAAATGACCTTGTGAAAGTGAATTGATTCGGTTTGTAAAATATTTTCAACCGCCATTACACATCGAAGACAAACCATATTTTTTATTAGTACTGTATGTGCATTCATATTGTAAAGTTGAAAAGTTACTAATGATAAATTATTTAGTTTATATTTTAGATTTCTGCCTCATAACAATGAGAAGATAGATCCCTACGATAAAATCAAATGACGAACAAAACAAGTCATAATGTGGCGGAATTAAATCTGAACCGTTAAGCATAGTGTAAATAATATCCCATAAACCGTGAATGATATATCCTGCAGCTAGGAAATACATATTTTTCTTAATTCCATAGTAAGCAATTAGCAGGAAAAAAAATGCCTGAACTGCAGTAATGATTAACGCTGGAATACTTGACCATGTAAATCCAACATACAAAAAACCAATAGCTGAAAGTAGAAGGCCATAGATAATAGCTTTTTCAAATTGTTTTAAAAAGTGAAAAATTAGGATAAACAATAGACTTGATACTATTCCGATGATAAGTGGTGTCATATTTTTTTTAGTTTTAAATTTGTTTGCTAATCTATAGTTTTGGGAGCGTTAGTAATTTATCGCGCCCTAAGATTTATTATACTAGTTAATTTTTAAATTTAGTTATATATGCGAATCAAGGGTTAAAAAATTAAGTTTATAAAGGCAGCTGCTATCTTTCCAAATAGATGTACTAACAAGCCTTTTGTAGATCTAACTTTGGATGCTCTTTGAATATTGGTTTTTTCAATTAACCAATTGAAAAGGGATTCAATAGGTTGTCTAGCCCTTGATACTGCAGTTGAATACAGATCGTTTGAAGCCCTGTCTCTATTTCTAATTTCTTGACATTCTCCTTTTACTGCTTTAACAGGGGTCATCATTACAGAATTTTTTTCTTTCTCAAAATCAGAGAAAAATTCTTTGTTTTGATAGATTTTATCGCCAAAAAAGAATCTATTTTCTTTGGTTGACCATGCCTCTTTGAATACGGTTAAATCATTGACAGATGCCGGGGTAATTTGTATCTCCTCGGGAAAAGGAATTTTGTTTTCTCGTCTAAAAGCTAATGCATGAAGCTTAACTCCATAATAATACATGCTTTTTGTAGAGCAATATCCTTTATCTGTAAGGTCTTTGGCAACTTTTCCAGAACGCTTTCCAGAACAGGTTATAATCGGCATTGAGTCCAATAAGCTCTGATCAAAAAAACAATCCCCAGGACAGTAATCTGTAATCAAGCTAGTTACCAGTTCTTTGAAAGTTTCTGACAATCGATTCAGTCGATTGGAAAACGCAGAATAAGAACCAAGATTTGGAAACCAGGAACGTAGATATTCCACAGCGAATCGATGGATTTGCTTTATGGTAATTCGTTGTTCCTCTTCTAATGCGAATAAGTAAATTGTCATAATTTCTTCATCTGTTAAATCTTGCTTGTCGTTATTGCTGAATCGTTGACATGTATATTTTAAATCTTTTTCAAATTGCTCACAAATTGTTGAATAAATTTGTACTATTTTTACGGCTTTAGTCTGAATAATCATATGTTTAAAAGTGCTTAGGACACACCTTAAATATACTGATTTTCAGACTTTAAAACAAATAATTTGAAAGATATTTCTTGTTATTTGTGTATATTTCCTGTTACTTTTCAACCCTTGATTCGCATTATATACGTTTATTTATTAAAAAACCCCATTACTAATCATTTGAGGATTGCCAGTTAACAGTCGCTCAAATTTCATAAACTTATTTGGATTTTATATGTTCGAAGTATTCCGTGCGACCAAATAAGGAAATTCCAATATATCCTCTAACCTTAAGTTTGTCTCCAATCAGACTCATTTTACAATTGTATGTTTTACCGCTTTCGGGATCATAAATTAAACCGTTGCCATATTCTCCATCACTATAGGAAAAATTTGATAGCAAGTCTATACCCAGAACGTCTCTTTTTCTTAATGAGGCATTCGGGTTTTCAATATCTTTTCTTGGAATTGCTACCCAAATGGATTTTCCAAAATAAGATTCCCCTTTTTTATAAATTTCTATTTTTGCATCTTTTTTTGGAGACCAAAAGGTACCGATTATTTTGTCTGCCTCTCTGGATTTTGATTGCCCAAAGGCGAGTGTTAACTGCAATACAAATGCTAGTATAAGTAGGTAGGGTGTTTTTATCATGATTTCTTTTTTTAAATTTGTTTAGCGATTTTTTTAAGCTTCAGGCTGAACTTTTCTGCTAATAGAGACTCTTACTGAAACATATTCTACTTATAACATTTTCATACTGTCCAAAATTAGGGATAACCGAATATCCCGATTTTTGATATAGTTTAATAGCTTCCGGTTGTCTTTTGCCAGTTTCCAGTATACATTTCGAATAATTGAGTTCTGTCGCCCACAGCTCTAATTGATTTAAAATATGGAGTGCAATTCCTTTGCCTCTAAAATTGGAATGAACGAACATTCGTTTAATTTCTGCCGTTTCCGTATCCAATTTCTTAAAGGCACCACATCCTATAGCTTTATCTTCGATATAATAAATAATTACATTTCGAATTGTATCTATTGTATTAAATTGAATAAAAAAATGATGTTCATCTCAAAAAAAAGACAAGATTTTTAAAATCCAAATCATCAGAGGAGGTTCTTTTTATAGTAATCATGAATTTTAGATTTAATTTTACTAATGCGATCTTTACAGTTACGCTCCTTACTAGATTTGGGATTGCTACTGCTGTGATAAAGAGCAGGATATACCTAATATGATTTCTTTGTCATGGCCTAATTGTAGCACATAATTTGTTTATGTAGCTGCGATTGTTACTTATAGTTAATTATAATCCAAAAGTAATTTTGTGATATTTTTAAATTTGTTTCCATACTGCTCTGATATTCTTTTCAGACAAGTGTCTATAATATAGGGTTTCGTAGCAAGAGAATAGCTAACAATGCTTGCTGTACCAAATTTTTTGGATTCGGATGCTAAAAAATTTTCGGGCATCAATACATGCAGTTCATCCAATTTTATGGTATCCATTTTAGCAGTTGGAAAAAGCAGCAACCCGTATTTTGATTTTACAGAAGAACCGTTTAATACCACCGTCTGATTGGAAGCAGGAAAACTACGGCTATAGGTGTCTAATACTGCCGCCAGTGCAAGCTCATTGATTCCATTTTGCAACAGTACACCGACATGTCTGTTCTTTTTAAAAATCAGCTTATTGGCAATCGTAAATTTGTTTCGGGTGGCTACCGCCAAACTTTGATGTTCGGTTTTAATTTTACTGTAGGGATAATGAATTTCGTCCATCACTTTGTGAAGTGTTTCTGTGCCAAACAGGTCATTGATAATGGTAAGGCTGCCTTCAACGGCGTTGGATACGCCTGCAGTACTATATAAATTTCCTTCCTGTGTCACTGCTATATTGGATACCCAGTTTGGTTTTTTAAAATAGGCTTTACTTTCTGCAAAATCGGAAGCATGGGTTGTTACTGTCTTTCCGTCGTAAATTCCTGTAGCGGATGCAACTAATGAGCCTGCACAGACTGAAAGAATTTTGGTTTTATCATTATATTTTTCTTTTATCCACTTAATGGTTGCCGAATTAGGCTCTTTGAATACTTTGACCATTGCAGGTAATACAATAACGTCTGGTTGAATTTTTAATGAATCCATTTCCTTGAAGGTTAAATTAGGCATTGCGAAAACGCCTTTGAGCAGGGCAATTGGATTTTTTTTTTCTGCAACAATATATACGTTCGCTTTTTCAGCCGCATTGAGCAGATAAAATGGTGCCATAAGGTCAAATATTTCGGTTCCCTCTGTCTTGGCAATAATAGCCACTGTTTTTTTACTACTGTCGTAAATTAGAGGTAGCGGATTGTAATGTGTATCCCCTTGGTAAGCTGGAATCCGGTTGAACTCACGCAATGGCTGGCAGCCAACATAAATCAATGTTGATAAAAATAACAACGGTATCATTATCAGGTATTTTTTTTTACTTTTCATTTTCGATTTTTTTAAATTGTTTTCGTAACTGCTCCGCATCAATATTTCTACTATAATTAACTGGTCTAGTCAAGTATTTTTACTTTTAACAGAACAAAATTAGGGCATCATATCATTGGGAAATTGACAATAAAGCGTCAAATAAGGACAACATCAATAATTTAATACAGTGTGATTTGTTTTTTGCTGTTTATTGAGAACCAGCTGTTGGATGGATTGGCATAAATTGTACGGGCTTTGTTGCAAAAGTTGTTGGAATTTTAACGGGACTTACTTTTGTTTGTCATTTTTCATGTAATGCCGCCCATTTGCTTTTGCCGAACTGTGAAAAATACCAAGCAGAAGTAACCATTGTAGTATACTAATGGCTCTAGGACAATTAAGTCTGGCTTTTTGGTTACTATTTAAGGGAGGTAAGAAGAGAGATTATTTCTTTAGGATAGAGTTTTGGGGATTTAAAATTAAATAAAGAAGAATAGAGTAACCCAAGACGAAAAGACACCAGGTAGTGGAATGAGGCGGCGGGAGACTCAAATAAAGAGTAAGAAAATAAATATTTCAATTATTGTCATTTCTTGACGTAATTTTGTCTTTCCATAAGTAAAAAAGCTAAATACATTTACATCAGTATTTTAAATTAAATTCCATGAAAAAAATAGCTTTTATAATACCTCCTAAAGTAGAGGTTTTAGACCTTGCAGGGCCGTTACAAGTTTTTACTGAAGCTAAATATTATGGCTTTGATATAGCGCTTGAATTTTATTCTTACCAGACAGAAACTATAAGTAATTCAGGACTCCCTTTTGGAAAAATTGCTAACTACAAAGAAGCTGATTTAAAAGAAGGGGATTATATTTTTATGCCAGGAATGGATTTTGAATATGTGAGAAGTATGGATTTCAGGGCAGAAAAAGAATTTTTCAATTGGTTAAAAGAAAGTGCAGATAAAAAAATATTTGTTTGTTCCGTATGCAATGGAGCTTTTGCTTTAGGCGAAGCAGGTTTATTAAAAGATACAGAATGTACTACTCATTGGAGAAGAATTGAAGAATTGCAGGAACGATTTCCAAGGGCTAAAGTTGTTACTGACATTCTTTTTAAAAAAAGTAATAACGTATATACAAGTGCAGGTATCAGCTCAGGTATTGATCTGGCATTGTCAATACTTGAAGAGCTAAAAGGCGCATTTTTTACCCATAAAGTGGCTAGGGGACTTGTAGTCTATTATAGACGCAACGACAATCATACCCAAAAAAGCATCTATTTAGATTACAGGAATCATATCAATCCAAAAATACACGAAGTGCAGGATTATTTAATTGACCATCTTTCTGCTGAAAACAGTGTTGAAGATCTGGCTTCTCTTGTAGCTATGAGTCCAAGAAATCTTAGCCGTGTTTTTAGGGAAAAAACAGGTTCTACCATCGTCGAATACCTGACTCTTTTAAGAATAGAATTTGCTAAGACAATGGTTAATAATCCAGAGTTCACTATTGAATACATTGCTTCTCAATGCGGGTTTAAAACGGCTAGGCAACTTCAAAGAATATTAAAAAAATAAAAGAACTGACACTTTCCAATTTTTTTTTCTGAAAATCTTAAAACGGATGTCTGGGTTCAAATTAATCATTCATTTTTAATTATATTCGAAAAATGTTCCCGATACGTAATCCCTATTGGTATACGCGTTTTATTGATTATAACTGCCGCTTTCTCAATAATTTCAATATGTTTCAATGAAATGATATAGGATTTATGAATCCGTTTAAACGTATTGCCGGGCAACATCTTTACTATTTCGTTCATAGGAAGCAGTGTCATGATTTTACCTTTTAGCGTATAAAAGAGCATGTAATTCCCAGCTGCTTCGATATACAAAATATCTTCCGCTGCTATTTTGAATGTTTTAGAACCACTTTTAATCAGTAGCGATGGGCTATGTGATTCATTGTTAACAAGAACTGTAAGCGCTTCTTTTTTTAAGGAGGAGAGGTCTATCGCCTTGTTCACTCCTTTAAGAAATCGATCATATTTCACAGGTTTCAACAGATAGTCTACTGCATTGAACTCATAACTTTCGGCTCCGTATTCTGAGTAGGCCGTGGTAAAAATAATTTTTGGAAGCACGGGTAATGTCTTCAATAATTCAATGCCGGACAATTCCGGCATATTAATATCAATAAATACTAAATCTACAGGTGTTTTGAGTAGGAAATTCATTGCCTTGAAGGGGTTGGTAAATCCAGCAACAAATTCCAAAAAAGGTGTTTTTTGAATGTAGCCTGAGATCAATTCAAGAGCCAACGGTTCATCATCAATAGCGATACATTTCATAAATTAAATAGTTTTTAGTTGTATTTCTAATCGTACCTGAAAAAAATGTTCTTCATTATTAATCTCTAATTTATGTAGGCTGGGATAGAGCAGTAGTAGCCTTTCTTTAACATTTTTCATTCCAATTCCTGAATGCGCTGTGTCAGTTCCTATCGTACCGTTATTCTTTAAATTTTTTGTTTCAAGTATCAATGTTGTTGAACTTAAAGATAGGGATATGGACATTTCAGGCTTCTTAGTTAGCATGACGCCATGTTTAAATACATTTTCAATGAAGGGAACAAGAATCATCGGAGCAATTCTTAAATTTTGATAATTTCCTTTCACTTCATATTTTACCTGATCGGCAATTTCCGGTGACAATCGCTGTAACTGAAGATTAATATAATTATCGATATAATACAACTCCTTTTCGAGGATCACTTTATCCTCATTACTTTCGTACAAAACATAACGCATAAGACCCGATAATTTTTCTATAATATCGGCAGTCGCTTCGTCATTACTTTTAATGGCACTGGCAAAGGCCATATTTAACGTGTTGAAAAGAAAATGTGGATTGATTTGAGCTTTTAAATATTTTAATTCAGTAGTCAATTTATCGCTGACCAATTGTTGCTGTAATTTATTGCTGATTACCCAGTTTTTGGTAAGTCCATATCCTAAGGACAGAGACAAAATAAATGTTTTGGTTTGAAAGTTAAGGATGACGTCTGAAGAGAAAGGTTCTTTTTCACTCGAAAAGAGAGATATCATGTAAAAATAATCAAGAACGCTGTTTATCAGGATAATACCAATATATAAGGCAATCATCAGTGCACTATATTGCGCATAGCGCTGACGTGAAAAAAAACGGGGTATAAGGTATAGTGCATTACTGTAAAATAGTAGTAGGTTTAAAGTGGTACTCCAAAGCATAGGAGGATAAATACTGCCATCCTCCTTGTGGAAGGGACCCATAGTTCTAATCCGGAACCACACCAAAAAAAAGAAAGAACCCCAAATAAAAAAATGTATAATGGGTTCAATACTGCCTTTTAATTTGAATTCTTTGAACATTAAAAATCATTTAAGTAGTAAAGATAACTACTATATATTAAAAAGTTAGGATAGAGAACCTATAATTATTTGAATTGCAGCGATTACTATTTGTATTGCATTCGTCCATTAAACAGCGGTAGTCCTATCGTTTTTTAGCCCATTCAGATAATAGATTTTTTTAGGAAAAATAAAATAGGGTAGTTTGTTGAAAATATTTTAAAAGACTTTATTATGAAAACAAAAACTTCTATTTCAATTATCCTGCTATGTATCGGAATGGTAATATATGGGCAGAATAAAAAACAAAACCCATTGGAAGGTTCCTGGATGGGTAAAGTTGATTCAAAGGACTTAGCATCAAGAGAATTGGTGCTGTTTAGATTTGAATTAAAAAACAATGCTATTAAAGGTTTTATGGATTTTCCCGAAAAAAGAATAAAAGATATCTCCCTTGATAAAGTATGGAGAGATAAGGATAGTGTATTTGCAGATGCAAGAAAGTCATTGGGATGGCCAGAATCAGCTCCATTAATTTTTAAAGGAGTAATTATGCCCGGAGATTCAATTATAGAAGGTGTATGGGGGGGCGACAAACCGTTAAAATTAAGAATGACCAATTATGTATTTACACTTAAAACTAATTTGAATCCAAAAATAGCAGGTTATAAAATAATCAAACTGATAGACAGCACACCTATTAAAGATCAGCAAGCCACGGGTGATTGTTGGAGCTATGCCACCACATCATTTATTGAAACTGAAGGGATTAGACTTGGAAAAAAACCTGTTGTACTTTCACCAATGTTTTTTGTAAGACCTACTTACGTAAATAAGGCGGAGAACTATATAAGAAGGAATGGAAGCAGTTTTTTAGGCGAAGGTGATTTAACGTTCAGCGTAATAAAAGCATACAAGGAGTATGGTGCTATTCCAGAAAGTGTCTATTCAGGAAAATTGGATTCTGAAGCTAAACACGATCATGCCGAAATGAATAATGCCCTATTGGAAAGGGCTAAATTTTATAAAAACTCACATGGTGATTTAACACCAGAACTTTACCGAAGAGATATGGATGAAATCCTGACCCGAACTTTGGGCAAGGTTCCCGATACTTTTGTTTATGATGGAAAGCAATTTACTCCTAAATCGTTTGCAAAGGAAATGATGGGAATCAATCCTGCTGACTATATCGAAATCACATCATTCAGCCACCATCCTTTTTATTCAACCTTTAATTTAGAAATTGAAGCCAACTGGAATAATAATCACTATTTAAATCTGCCATTAGATGATTTTAGTACCATCATTGATGATGCCCTGATGCATAATTATTCCGTTTGTTGGGACGGGGATACCTATGAAGGCTTTAATGATGGTTTCGCAGTTTTGGGGGATAATAAAATTATTACACAACAGATTAGACAGGCAGCATTTGATAATCGCACCACCGAAGACGTGCATAACATGCATATTATCGGAATGGCAGAGAACGAGAAAGGCAATACATTTTATATCGTGAAAAATTCGGCTGATGGTAAGGATTGCGGAGGGTATCTTTATATGTCGAAAGAATATTTACTTTTAAAAACAATTTCCGTTATGATCAACAAAAATGCCATCCCAAAGGCAATATTGAAGAAAATAGGGAAAGATATTTAAGATTTTTGTCTCTTCTCAATATGATCTGACATCATTAGAAATGTTACATTCAGTTGAGAAGAGATTTTAAACACCAAATAATATAATCCATATACAGTTAGTGAGACACTACCAACTTGATGAATTTTGAGTTGGATAGTGTCTTTCAAAATGAAAGCATCTCTTTTAATTTATTTAATCCGTAAAAAAGCAATGCTACATGGATTAATTTTTCGACCTAATTTTGGTATTCAATCTTAAATTAAGTATCAAAGCTACCTGTTTTTCTAATTTAGCTATGCAATAAAATATCTCACGATAGAGTAAAAAGATTGTTATTTGTCTTCTTTTGACGCTTTTTGGTCTTAAATAACACAATTTTAATCAATAATTTTACAGAACTAAATTATAATGTAAAATCACAAATCTTGGCTAAGTTCTGTGCCTCTGCAGCTATTAAAGATGGAATTGAATTAGCAGGAAAACGTGTATTTGAAATAGAGTCAATGGACTGAAGATAAAAAAAAAAGATAATTTCCATCAATAATAAGCTTTCTACAAAAGTGTTTCTTTTTCAAGTTAAAGCAATTGCAAAAAGATAAAAATTGTATTACTATTAAAACAAATATGGCACCAATTGAAATCATACTAGTAAATTTTGAAGAAATTAGGAGAAGAAGTATAAAAATTTGGTTAGGAATTAGCCCCGAACATTATTTTTGGAGTCCTGACACAAATGCAATGAATTGTATTGAAATGGTAAGGCATGTTTTAGAAGGCGAACATTTATTTCACATGATTGTAAACAATCGTGGAAATATTGGAAACTATATTTCACCATGGACAAACAGACCCTATCTAAATATACAAGAAGAACTTGACTTTGCAAAAACTTTCAGAGAAAAGTTTCTCGCAACAATCGAAAATTTTGAGCCCTACGACCTTACTTCAATTGAGATAGTCCGTTCCGAAAAAAGCCAAAAACGAAAACTGGGTGACTATTTGCAAAGAATTGCTTATCACGAAGCAGTTCATGCGGGACAAATGCTTTATTATATGAGAACTTTTGGAATTGAAAGACCATTAATTTGGGATTAAATATTCAAAAGAAATAAATAACATAAGAACGAACACAAGACACTATTGGTTTAGCCGGATTAGGAAGATAGTTTTAAGTAGTAGTAATTTTGATTTTTGATTTGGTTGATAGTAATCCAAAATGCGAATCCTAATTTTAGTCCAAAATCCGCGCTAATCCATAATGAATCTCAAAAAATAGAGAATAGTAAAGCAAAAATGAAGACAATAGAAATTAAATTTGAAGACTTTTTAATAACGACAGACAAAACAAAAATGGACATTGTCGCCATTCACGACTTTTTATCTAATTATTCCGGTTGGAGTAATAATATCCCGCTAGAAAAAGTAAAAGCAGCTATTGACAATTCCCTTAATTTTGGACTTTTCCATAAGGAAAAACAAATTGGATTTGCGAGAGTAATCTCAGACTTCTATACAATTGCATATTTAGGGGATATTTACGTATTAGATGACTATCGAGGAAAAGGCCTTTCAAAAAAACTAATGGATCTAGTAATCAACCACCCAAATTTGCAAGGACTACGACGTTGGATTTTATTGACTTCCTCTGCGGATTGGTTGTATGAAAAATATGGGTTTACAAAACTAACCAAACCTGATATATACATGGAACTTTACAAACCTGATATCTATAAATCTCTTTTATAAAAGCAATGTTAATTTAAAGTGATTGATCTGGAATATAAGGAAACCTTTTTATTAAGCTATTTGAAAGAATGGTAAATCACAGCTTTGTATTTAAAAAAGAAGTAGTCAGCTACGTAATTCAATATAGTATCAAAAAAGATTGGTTTTCACTTCTGAAAATCCTACCAGATAAACTTTATTTAAATCTTGCTACTCCCAATACTATAATTTATGGTTGGTATTATTCCCGTTTTGAAATGCCTCAGTCTTCCTTCATTTGTAGTTGCCTTTTAGATTTCATTTTCTCCGTTTTTATTTTCAATTATTGGTAATAGTCGGGAGTCTTCCAATGCAGCAGTTCGATGTCCAATACCTTTCATATAGTCCTGGTTTGATTCAAAAGCAAGGAAACCATTGACACTATTTTGCCGAATTAACAGAACCGCATCCCAATGTTCATTTGTGGGGCCTATCAAAAAAGCGCCCCCTTTCCCCATAAATAAAATTTCTCCTCCTGATTTAGTTAAAAAAGGTAAAGTATGTTCAATATAAATTTGATAAGCTCTTTTCCCGCTTATTGGTTCGTTTGGAATAAGTTCTGGGGTAGCAGAATAGTCGGCTATTTTGCGAAAGCGGATGAGGTTGAGCATAACAACGCTTCCCTGAATTTGCTTCATAATAAAGTCTAGTCCCGCTTCTTGCGTCGGCATTAAATATTTTTCGGACATTGTTCGTCAAGGTTTCAAAGTTGCTCACAGGGCTGTACCTAACAGTTGGACAGGAACTTGATCACTTTTTTAAATTTTTTGTTCTAAAAATCAAGTATTACCGCTCGCAGCTCTATAGGATTCTGTTTTTATAAATTCTTAAATCTTACGACATTTCTTTCTGGAATTAAGCATTTTATACTTACGTTCCTATTCCAAAAATTTTCGATATATTTTGTATGTTGAATTATACCATCAGCTACTTTAATTCTGGTTTCAAAATTTTTTGCTAATTTTAGAGGTAATTCTATCTCAAAAAGAATATAGTTAATTCCGTCAATCGGATAAATTAATTTTTCCATTTTTTTTTTGTTTAAAAGCTGAACTGCAACACTATTCTTAACATTATTAAAATAGACCTATTTTGCATCATTTTTGTACCATTTAAAAAATGTAGATTTATTTTTACTATTTGTACCATTTGTACCATTTGTACCATTTGTACCATTTCATAGATAAATTGCAATTGACGATTACAACACAATGATCATTTCGTTTTTTTTATTTACTGGCATGTTTTTTATAAAAGACAAATCTTTGAATTATAGAATTAATTTTACTAGACAAAAGTCTAGAAAAAAAATTGTCGAACATTATTTCTGATTCGGCTTAAATAGCAATTTGTCACCCTAAAGATCGATGCTAAATAGTAGAAGAGATTTTCTTCAAAAGTCGGATTCCTATTTTTCCCATTTTTCTCCTATCGCTTTCACCACCTGGCAATATAGATTGTGACGATGGTACCGATACCATTTTTAGAAAATCCCATCCAGCTCCATTTTCGTCCTGTTCTCAAGATGGGATCTGGAAATAATTTAGGATCTAAATTCTCTAAATATTAAAAAAAAATATCTGTACCAGCGGAATTAATTGGATCGGTCAAATTTCCGCAATTATTCAATTTGCTATTTTTTTGCTACTATGACGTATAGCACTTTAGACTAGTATTGGTGATCACTTTGCCTTGAACTACCCTTATTGAAGTATTTTTATTTCTTAACTAAGGTTCATGAGATTAAAAGTTGTTCCTAGTATTTTTGTCATCTGATTATCAGGTATGACCATCACGATTAGCAATAGCAGCAAGAGTATTATTGATTATGAGTTATCTGCTTTAGGGGTTAATAAAGGAAATAAAAAGGCAAAAAAATAGTAATAGGTGTTGTGCTTCCTTTTTTAAGAATACATTTTCTTACTGTGTTTCCTAATTTTTCTCTGAGCTCTTTTATGGATTATAACTAACTGCAAATAAATAAATCTTATTTAATAAATGAAACAGGCATGGTAAAGCTAAAAAGATATTTTGATATGTTTGGTTTTGAAGAGGATGATTTGGATAGAATTTTAAATTCATTTAGACTGCAAATATTTAGAAAAAATGAATTTTTTATAAAAGAAGATAAAATAAGCAACCATTTAGGTTTTGTTGAAACAGGCGTGTTTCAATATTACGTTTTGAAAGAAGGAGAAATTAGAACAACCTATGTTTCAATTGAAAATACTTTTATGTCCTCACGTTTAAGTTTTGTAAATGAGACCCCTGCTACTGAAAACGTAAGGGCATTAACAGATGGAAGCGTTTGCATCATTAGTAAAACCAATCTTAAAAAATTGATAAATGAAATTCCCACTTTCAAAGATTTCTATATTGGGTTTTTAGAGAGTTCTATTTGCAGCATCGATGCTAATCGTCATGACCTTATATTGCTAAGCGGGGAACAGCGCTATCAGAAAATGCTAAAAGAAGAACCGGAGCTTTTACAAAAGATTCCGCTGCAGTGTTTAGCATCCATACTTGGTGTCACGCCTAGGCATTTAAGCCGTATCAGAAATAATATACGGTGATTTTTGTACCCTTTATCTCGTGAAATTAGTTTCTATTTTAAAGGGGGGTGTTTTTTTTCTGTTTTTGAAATAGAATGCTTTCGGAATTAAAAAAAAATATATAATTAAAATTCACCTGATGATGGGATAATTTAGAATACAGAATGAATAGAAAATTTTTGGAATTGGTACGTAAGAAAAAAACTTTAATCTTTAATTATTTGTAAAACATGAAAACAGAATACAAAAAAAACATTTATTTATATTGGACACTTTTAATACTATTAGCTATCTTCTTTACCATAAGCGGTTTTATGGAAATAACCAAAAACCCATTTATATATCCAAAGACACTACGGATGGGTTATCCACCCTATTTTATAATGGCGCTTGGTATTTCAAAAATTGCCGGAGTTATTGCTTTGTTGATACCTAATCTAAAACGACTAAAAGAGTGGGCTTTTGCAGGCTTCACTTTTGATGTGATTTTTGCTTTTATATCAGGGCTTGCAATAAACAGCAATGCCGACTGCATAAAATCAGCAGTTGCATTTTGCATATTAATGCTGACCTATTTCTTGTTCGTAGAAAAAGATCGTCAAGAAGTTCGTAAAGTGACAGCATAAAAGAGTGCTAAGTGGTTTGGGTTTTTAGCGGTGTCATTGGTAATCAAAGTTAAATTTTATACAAGTCCCATTGCATTGCTTTTTGATCTCATTTCAGGAATTTTTTCCTGTTCCGAATTAACAATTCTATTTGGTTGTACGAGGCAATCTGCAAGAGCCTTTCTTACCCTTGCAGATCTCTAATTTGTATCTATTTTCGAAACACTCTAAAATCATCTGATTTTGTTGTTTAAATCGCTAAATTTGAAGTTATGAAAAAATCAATCGTTATTTTGTTACATATTGGTTTTTGGGTATGTTACCTGTTAATCATAACAATCATGTTAGCGGTTTTCTACAGAAGCAGCAATCAAGCAGTGGATCAAACAGCACGTATTGTGAATGCCTTAGAAACCCTATCTTTATTTGCATTATTACCGTCGATCATCACATTTTATACCTATTATTTCGTACTGTTCCCCAAATATCTTCAGAAAAGGAAGGTTTTACTTACGATAGTTTTTGGCATAGTGATTTCAACGGCAGCGGCCGTAATAGGGTATTACCTGCTTCGGTATTTCATTGAATCCGGACAAATTATGGATATGGACGAGGGCGGTAAAAAAGGCCGGTCTACAGATACTATCATAATAATTATGGTAAGTTTTATTGCTTCAATATCCGGCATCGGCGCACTGGTTATTAAAGGTTTTATTACCTGGTTTGACGAAATAAAATTGAAAGAAGAATTGAAACAAAAAAACCACGAAACAGAAATGGCATTGCTGAAAGCCCAGCTGGATCCTCACTTCCTATTCAATACTTTAAATAACATCGATGTTTTGATATTAAAAGATGCCACAGAGGCTTCCAATTATTTAAATAAACTCTCCGATATTTTACGTTTTATGCTGTATGAAACTAAAACAGATAAAATTTTACTTAAAAAAGAGATCGAATACATTGAAAAGTACATAGAATTACAAAAAATAAGAACTGCAAATTCAAATTACGTGAGCTTTCAGATAGAAGGTGCTCTGGACAATAGAACAATAGGTCCAATGGTTTTTATTCCATTTATTGAAAATGCCTTTAAGCATAGTACTAATAAGAAATTAGACAATGCTATAAATGTTCAACTATTTATTAATGAGGAGAACATCATATTTGTATGTGAAAATAAGTTCGATTCAGATCGGAAATTTAAACAAGAAAGCAACGGTTTAGGTAATGATCTTATTCAAAAACGTCTAAATCTGATTTATCCAGAGAAGCATATATTAGAATTGGACAGTCAAATCAATCTTTATAGTGTGAAATTAACAATTAAAAATGGATAAATATTCTTGTATTATAATAGAAGACGAACCCTTGGCTCTCGAGAGAACTAAGAGTTTTGTTAACAAAATACCCTTTCTTAATCTGCTTGATACGTTTGACAATGCACTTAATGGTCTTTCTTATTTAAAAGCGAATAAAGTCGATTTACTTTTTTTAGACATTAATATGGATGAATTATCAGGTATTGAATTGCTTGAAAGTTCAAAAATAGAAAGTCAGGTTATTATAACGACAGCTTATCAGGAGTATGCTTTAAAAGGTTATGAACTTAATGTAACGGATTACTTACTAAAGCCTTTTACTTTCGATAGGTTTTTAAAAGCGGTAAACAAGGCTCACGAATACATTAATCAATACCCGACTAACTTGGTATTAGATTTTATTTTTGTGAAGACTGAAAATCGATTGGAGAAAATAAATTTAAGGGATATTTTATTTATTGAAGGAATGAGAGATTACCGGAGAATTCATACGATAGACAAAAAGATTATGACGCTACAGAATTTTAGTGAACTGGAACAAATCATACCTTCCAATTTGGTTTGCAGAGTTCATAAATCATACATGGTTGGGATTAATAAAATAGAATCTATTGAACGAAACAGAATAAAAATTTCTAATCAGAGAATCCCAATATCAGAAACCTACAAAGAACTTTTTTTTCAAGTAATTAACAATAGAATATAAATTCTCACTAAATGTTTTGCAGACCTAAAATAGGAGTTTGCAGACATCTTCACTTGCTTGGCATATTTAAATTGCAGACCTGACTTTATTCCTGAACTTTTGTATAAATTATTATCAATTCATACATAAGGAACAATTATGGAAAAGCTTATTTCTGCCTATCTGCTACTTTCTGTTTTATCGGGGCTGGCATATTGTCAAAACTTAACCCACAGAAATAGAAAAGGGAAAACTAAAACTGTTTCCCCGAGCTCTGACTTACCTCACAGTTGGAATATCACAGCCAAAAAACAATTGTTGTCACACTCCTTCGGAATGGACTATAAATTAAATTTTAATTATACTTGACAGCAATATTAGCTCCTTAGCAGTGGTGTTAATATATAAAAAAGAAGTTTTTATTAAATACCAGCAGGAATACAAAACACCTTTATTCTTTGTCATCTTTTGACGTCTTTTTGGCTGACATTAGTAAGCCATCATCAATACTTTAGCACTCGTCTAAAAATAATGAATTTTAATCGAACAAAAACAAAACAAAAAAATTAAAACAAAAAATCAATGAAAAAGGTAAGATTAGTTTTAACATTAATACTTCTTTCAAATTTTACTTTTAGCCAAAATAAAGAGACAATAGATAAAAAAGAAATAAAACAAATTTTAAATTCCTTTATGGAGTGTATTGTAAAAAAAGACAGTATAAAGTTTTACAATCTCTTTCATAACGAACCAATAGTTTGGATTGGAGTTATTAAGGATAAAACCCAAGAAGTCGTATTGAAAAAAGACAGCACAAAGAATAATTATTTTGAAAGTACTTATAAAAAATTCTATGGATTTATTTCTGATACAGGTACAGATGAAGAAAAATTTTACAACATAGCTATTAATGAGGACGGTAGCATTGCATCAGTCACGTTTGATTATAGTTTTTGGAAAAGTAAAATAAAGACAAATTGGGGTAAGGAAAGTTGGGGACTTGTTAAAATAAATGGAAAATGGAAAATAACAAGCGTCCTCTTCTCCCTTGAATCAGAGAAAATTAACCCGGAACCAAAAGAGAAAACAGCAAGACTGACTAAATAAACGATTGCGCTAGATAATTGATTTTAAATATATTGTTCATAATCAAAGTTAATTTCACATCCGTCCTATTCAACTACATTTTTGTCCTATCCTCCCTTTTAGTGCTTGAAATATATTTGCTGAATAAATAATAAAAATAGGGAAAAAAATTTCTAGGATATTTTCAAAATAAAAAAAATATCTGATGTGTGGAAGTAAAAACTTAAATGGATGCAACCAATAGGAGATTAATGCAGGATTAGACAACTAAAATGTATACCTAAAAGCAAAAGTTAGTATTTGTTTACATATGAATTTCAAACTAAAAAAAATATAATAAGAAAATTAATGATTATGAATGCAAAAATAATTTATCTGCTGACTCTAATACTTTTACTCTTTTACAGTAAAATGTACACCCAAGAAAAATTCACCCTAAGCGGGACTGTAAGTGATGCCAAAAGCAACGAAACAATGATTGGGGTTAACGTGTATATCCCTGAATTAAAAACGGGCACTACCACTAACGAATATGGATTTTATTCCATTACGATTCCTAAAGGGCACTACGAAGTTCAAGTGAGTTATATGAGTTTTCAAACAGTAATGGAAAACATTAATCTGGACAGAAACACCAAAAACAACTTCAGGCTTTTCGATAGTGAAGAACAATTACAGGAAGTGGTTGTCACAAAGGATAGAAAAGCAACCAATATTAGAAAAGCTGAAATGAGTATCAATAAACTTTCTATTGCTACGATAAAAAAAATGCCGGTGGTGCTTGGAGAAGTCGATGTGCTGAAATCTATTTTATTGCTTCCCGGAGTCACCAATGCTGGAGAAGGCGCTTCTGGTTTTAATGTTCGTGGTGGCGGAGCGGATCAAAATTTAATTCTTCTCGATGAGGCTACTATTTTTAGTTCCTCACATGTTTTTGGTTTTTTCTCGGTTTTTAACCCTGATGCGATAAAAGATTTGAAATTGTACAAAGGAGGAATTCCGGCAAGATACGGAGGAAGAGCTTCTTCTGTTTTAGATATCTATCAAAAAGACGGAAGCAGTACCGGTTTTCATGTGAATGGCGGAATTGGATTAATTTCCAGCAGGTTACTTGCTGAGGGACCGATAGTAAAGGACAAGGGTTCCTTTCTTATTGGTGGTCGTGCTTCTTATGCCCATTTATTTTTAAAACTTTCAGAAGAGCAGAAAAATAATGCGGCCTATTTCTATGATTTGAATACGAAATTATCATACAAACTAAATCCAAACAACAATTTATACCTGTCGGGCTATTTTGGTCGCGATGTTTTTAGTTTAGACAAAAGTTTTACCAATACCTATGGTAATTCAATTTTAAACTTGCGCTGGAATCATTTATTTAATGAAAAATTATTTTCAAACCTATCGGTAATATATAGCGACTATTATTTTGGATTAGATTTAGATTTGGTTGGATTCAAATGGGATTCAGGAATAAAAAATTACAATATAAAATATGATTTCAAGAACTATATTTCAGATAAATTCAAATTAAATTTTGGTGCAAACGGTATTTATTACGATTTCAATCCTGGAACAATAAATCCCACCAAACCAAATTCAGGAATAAATTTTGAACAGCTCGATAAAAAATATGCTTTTGAACCCGCAATATATATAGATGCTGAACAAGAAATCTCTAAAAAAGTATCACTCTCCTATGGTTTACGATACAGTATGTTTTATCGGCTAGGTACATCGGCAACCAATATTTATGCCAATAATGAGCCGGTTACTTTTAACCAAGACGCACAAATTTACGAAAAGGCAACTCCCATCGGAACTAAATTGTATGATAAAAATAAAGTAATTCAAAGCTATAATTATTTAGAGCCGCGGTTTTCTATCGCTTATGAATTCCATACAAACCAATCTCTAAAAGCAAGTTATAACAGAATGGTCCAGTATTTACAATTGGTTTCAAACACGTCATCACCAACGCCGCTTGATATTTGGACACCTAGTGACAACTTCATCAAGCCACAAATTGCGGACCAGGTAGCTTTGGGTTATTTCAGGAATTTCAACGATGATAAATATTCCCTGGAAGCGGAAACCTTCTACAAAAAAATCCAAAATAGGATGGACTATATAGACGGTGCTAATTTGATAGCAAACGAAGCGATAGAACAGGTAATTCTTAACGGGCAAATGCGCTGCTATGGTTTAGAACTGATGTTGCGCAAAAACGAAGGAAGGTTCATCGGCTGGATTTCCTATACCCTTTCAAAATCGGAACAGCAGACTCCGGGAAGAAACAGTTCTGAAATTGGGATCAATAATGGAAAATGGTACAGTTCGGCCTACGATAAATTGCACAATCTTGCCGTTACGAGTTCTTATAATTGGAATAAAAAATGGAGTTTTGGCGCTAATTTTATTCTCCAGTCAGGCCAGCCCGTTACCTATCCAAACGGACAATATACCTATCAGGATGTTTTGGTGCCCAGTTATGGGTTGAGAAACGAAAACAGGTTACCTGTTTACCATCATTTGGATATTTCTGCAACACTGACTCCTCATAAAAACGACAACCGAAACTGGAAATCAGAATGGGTATTCAGCATCTATAATCTCTACAATCGTAAGAACGCCGCATCCATAGCTTTCAGGCAAAATACGGATACCGGAAATAATGAAGCCTTGAGAACCTCCATTTTCGGAATAGTTCCGGGGGTCAGCTACAACTTCAAATTTTAGTAATTACAAAATAAGCGTTCATCCCTTATTCATTATAAAATAAAGAACAAATGAAAAATAAAATAAATCTAATAATCGTACTACTGACAGCCGTCTTTTTCAACAGCTGTACGGATGTTGTGGATATTCCACTGAATACCGAAAGGCCAAGATTAGTCATTGATGCTTCCATAAACTGGCAAAAGGGGACAACAGGCAATAATCAGACTGTAAAATTGACCACGACAACTGATTTTTACACAAACGTAATACCGGTAGTTTCAGGCGCAACGGTTTTTATAAAAAACAGTTCAAATGTCCGTTTCAACTTTATTGAAACACCCAATACAGGAGTTTATATTTGTGGTAATTTTGCTCCGGTTCTTAACGAAACCTACACTTTGACGGTTATCAATAACGGTCAGACCTATACCGCGACAGAAACCCTGAAATCTGTCGCCGCAATCACTTCAACGACGCAGGAAACACAGGCTGGCTTAGGTAAGGATTTATTGCAGCTAAAAACTTCTTTCAATGATCCCGCAGACGCTGATAATTACTATCTCTACAAATATAAATTCACAAAAAACCTAAAACCGGAATACTCGCTGGATGATGATCTCTTTTTTCAAGGAAATACCTTCTTTAGCCTAGTGCTGGAAGAGGATACCAAACCCGGTGACCAGGTGGAAATTACCCACTATGGAATATCAAAGGCCTATTTTAATTACATGAATATACTATTAAAAGTTGCAGGATCTTCGGACGGAGGGCCCTTTCAATCCCCACCTGCCGCTGTGAAAGGAAATATAAAAAACCAAACGAATTTTGATAACTATCCTATGGGGTATTTCAGATTATGTGAAACTGATGTGAAAAATTATACCATTCAATAAATTATTCATATCTCTTTTAAGGCAATAAGGATAAGGTCAGTATGTACTTGTGCATTTTGTGATACTACTCTTTTCTTTTTCTTTTACAAGTAATACTGTTGCTTGTTCTCTTATAGAAAATTCATAAGGACCTGGGTTAGCAATTCATTATTAGACAACACATCAAATAAAAAATTATGTATTCAGAATTAATTAATAAAATAAAATTATTCATTAAACTTTCAGAAAAGGACGTCGTTATTATTAGAGAACTTTTTCAAAGAAGAGAAATAAAAAAAAATGACTATTTTTTAAAAGAAGGACAAATTTCTACGCACATCTGTTTTGTGCAAAAAGGGTTGTTCAGGTATTATATCAATCTGGAAGGGGAAGAAAAAACTTTTTATTTTGGGCACGAAGGCTGTTTTATAACAGATTATGAAAGTTTTGTTCCCCAAATAGCAACGGTGCAAAATATTCAGGCATTGGAAGACAGTATCGTCTTTACTATTTCTTACAACGATTTGCAACAATTTTATTCTAAAGTTGAAAAGGGAGAACGTTTTGGAAGGCTTGCACTAGAGCATGAAATTATAGATGTGGTTAATAAATTAAAATCATTTTATAAAGACAGCATAAAGCAACGTTACGAAAGTTTTATCAAAAAATACCCGGAAGTCCAACAACGGATTCCACAGTATCATATCGCTTCTTATGTAGGTGTCAAGCCACAGTCTTTAAGCAGAATTAGAAGAAGAATTGCATTCTGATTTCATTTTTTTATGATCCATTATATCAACGATATCAACTTTTTTATAAAATTTTAGCAGATAAAAAATTCATCTTATTTTGGATAGTTTTCGCTTCAGAATTGGCAGTTCGAAAACAAAGAATGCATTTTACAATCATTAAAAGAATGGGCTAAATCCGAAATTTCTTTTGAGATGCACTATGCCATACCCCATAAACCTCATTACTTTATGGTGCTTTTTAATTGGAAATATCTTTTACTTCATTTTTTTTAAGCATAAGGCAGTTACCATTTTGGAAAGTAAAGAGTATTATTCTAAATGCCGTCTACCAAATTCTACGTGGGTAATTTTTTTGAAGGACAGCCTCTGCACACCAATATTTTACCCATCTCATTTTGGACATTTGTCTAGTATTGTCCAGCATATGTTTCTAACCTTTGATGCGTAAAAAATAACAGAAGGTATATTGTAATTACTATTCTATCGCCTTTCAGTAAATGTAGTATGGAAAGTCATTGCTTAAAACAAAAAAAATGGCATAAGCGAATTATAAATCAACACATTGTGTTTTATACAGCTGCAAATGGCGTCTTTCAATCAGGCTTTTCAGGGTCTTTTTTGATCGGTAATCTATGTCATGGTTATTGAAACCGGTTCTGATTAAGTGCTTTAAAAAGATTTTAGTTTGATTATAGTATTCTTTTTGAGGAGATAAGTCTTTATTTTTTGCATATGTGATTGAAACAGTCATTGGACTAGCGTTGTTTTTACTAACGCGATTTAAAATTTGTAACATTACTAATTTAATATATTTATTATGAAAAAAGTGAATTTTTGCATCTCGGCGATGCTTTTTGTAGGAGCCACTGTTATGGCGCAGAGCAACGTTGCAAATGTTGCTCAAAATAATACAGTTAAAGGTTCTGGTAATATTGCTAATAGTGCCAACATTTCTAATATTACTCAGATTGGAAAAGCCAACAATGGTAGCGTTACTGTTGACGGTAACGGAAGTACGGCATATGTAGTTCAAACAGGGACCGCCAGTATCGCTACAGTTGCACAAGTAGGGGATGGTTTAAATGCGAATCAAACACAAGTTGGGTTGCAAAATAGTGCTTCAATAACTCAAAATAACGGTGCTTCAAACAGTTCGTCGACTCAATATCAAAGTGGAAACAATAATTTAGTTGCATCTACTCAAACTTCAGGAACGGGTAACGTATCGTCGCAAATGCAAACCGGAAATTCGAATTCAGCTAGCACTACGCAAGGAGGAGGTTCTTATAATACCGCGACGCAAAGTCAAACCGGGAATTTTAATACGGCAACAGCAACACAAAAAGAAGGATCTAGTAACTATTCGGCGCAAGTGCAGACAGGCGATAGTAATGTTGCCAGTACGTTACAACAAGGAGCCGGAGGTAATTTGGGAATCTCTACTCAAATAGGTAGTTTAAATAAATCGGTATTGGAACAAAATGGAAACAGCAATCTTGCTCAATTGACGCAAAAAGGATTTGGCAATCTATCTGCAGTAATTCAAGGCCAGTAATCCGGATTAGCGTAATTAATAAAACGACTGAATTCGTTTTATTTTCGGGTGATATTATTTTTAATTAAAATGGTATCGCTCATTTTTCCAATTAGCATCTCGGGGCTCGTTCCGGAGATGCTATTGATTTATTTTGCAATGTGAAATTTGTTTAGAGAATCGAATACGAAAATTATTGCTCACAAATGGCTGATATGCCATAAGTACAGATACTAAAAAGTTAATTTTTAGTTTGATGAAAATCTAGGTTTTCAGATCCTTTTTCGAAACAGGACTTCGAGAAAGTAAACCCAATGGGATTAAAAAAAACGCAATGTTACTAAGAAAATGCATTTTTTTGCTTACTATGATTTTTTCCCAAATTGTTTTATCTCAAAAGAAAAACGATGAAGGTTCTAATCCCTCAATTATTGTTCCCAATGGTGACATAGCTTATATTATCGCAAGTATTAATGTGGCTGCAGCCAATAATAAGCCGGTAGAAAAGCCGAAAGCGAGGAACGGGGTGCTAATAGAACAAATCGGCGATTTTAATTTTGTATATACTAATCTGAAGGCGAATACTATAGCTCTTCAAGTTACGCAAGAAGGTGATTATAATTTTTATGAATTAATCAAGGAGGCTAATGTGATTAATGCGAAAGTGATACAAAAGGGAGAAAATAATGTCACTTTACATAATGCATTGTACACAGGGTATGATCTGTATATAGAAACTGTGCAACAAGGAAACAATCTAAAAATCCAAAGTATCGGATCGAATTCTATTTCAGATAATATAAAAATAATTCAAACGGGAACTAATGCTTCGGTGATTATAATAAATAATTAACGGGCTATGATTATAATGAGAATAGCTATGCGATACAAATTAGTGGTTTTAATTCTTGCTTCCGTGATGTCGTTTTCCCAGACCACAAATACTGTGGTTAAGGCCAAAATTGAAATCGAGCAGGGCGGGGGGGATATTAAAGTAACAGGAACAGCTGAAAATCTAACAGAGTTTGTTCAAAGTTTTTCTTATAAGTTGTCGATAATAAAAAAAAGTGATTCTGGAAATCAATCCAATACGACTCAAGAAGGTGTGTTTTCCACAGAACCGAGCGAAAGTAAAAAATTATCCGTTACTCAGGTCAATCTGAAAGAAGGGGATGAAGTGATCGCATTGCTTCTTTTTTATGACGAAAAAAAACAAGTGATAGGAAAAGATAGGGTAGTCTTGAATGGTAGAAAAAAGGACAAGGCAGTGATACTTACCATTGATGGATTTGAAATGAAGGGCTTTGTTTCAGATGAAACAAAAACAAAGATTGGGAAAGATTTTTTTGAAGGGTTCTATCATCTCTATAATGATGAAAAAATTAATGCTTCAAAAATGATTGTTGTTAGTGAAGAATTAAGTTTTGCAAGAAATACTAAGATTACAATCACCATAGAAAATGAAGTAGTCTATGAATTTATGGCAAGACCAGACGACGAGTTTATGAATGATATGGCGGCCAGTTCTATTTATGCCACAAGTTTGTATTTTAAAAATTTAGAAAAACAAGAAAAGTACTTCATACAGTATTGATTTAAAAGTTTGAATCATGAAAATTATATTTCCAATAGTGATTATTTTAGTTTCCCTATCCATGAATGCCCAAGGATTGGTTTACAAACCTATAAATCCTTCTTTTGGAGGTGATACTTTTAATTACCAATGGCTTATGAGTTCCGCTGAATCTCAGAATACATTTAAAGAAAAAGTAGTTGAAACTGTTAAAAAAACCGATTTGGAAAAATTCACAGATCAATTGAATTCACAATTTTTAAGTCAAGTTTCACGGGAATTGTTTGCTAAACTATTTGGTTCTAATGGATTTTCTGCCGGCAGCTATACTTTTGGTAGTTTCTCTGTTGAGATATATCCTGCGACAGACGGATTGACTTTAGATATTTTGGATACCAATACCGGTGATCAAACGCAAGTTATCATTCCAAAAAAATAATATGAGATTACACTATTGTTTGGGAATTCCACTTCTTTTTTTGTTTTTTGGCTGTGCCGCTTTTTATAACCAACCTACGGGGATTGAAAAAGCAATTATCGGCGAAAGCACTTCAGCAACTTCAGTATTGAAATCACTTCCAAAACCCAAAGAGCCAATTGTTGTTGGGATCTATAAATTCAGAGATCAAACAGGACAATATAAGGCTTCAGAAAACGGAAGTACTTTTAGTACGGCCGTAACGCAAGGCGCTACTTCTATATTAATTAAAGCACTCGAAGATTCAAAATGGTTTGTGCCTATTGAGCGTGAAAATATTGGTAATCTACTTCAGGAAAGAAATCTTATCCGTTCCACAAGGCAAGAATATTCAAAAAATGCAAATCCAAATGAAATTCAATTGACTCCTTTGTTATATGCGGGAGTTTTACTTGAAGGAGGAATTATTTCCTATGACTCCAATATCGTTACCGGAGGTTTTGGTGCCAGATACTTTGGCAGCGGAGGTGCGGTGAAATATAGGCAAGACAGAGTGACTGTTTATATTCGGGTGATTTCCACGTCGAACGGTAAAATACTGAAATCCGTTTATGTGTCAAAAACGATACTGTCCCAAGCCATTGACCAAAGTCTTTTCAAGTATGTTGATTTTAAAAGACTTCTGGAAGTAGAAACAGGATATACCACAAATGAACCCATTCAAATGGCAGTTACTGAAGCCATCGAAAAGGCCGTTACATCCTTAGTTTTGGAAGGTGTCAAAGATAAACTTTGGGAATCGGCAGCTCCAATAGAGGAGGTAGATGCAGTAATGTTAAAATACCAAGAAGAAAATGAAGCAGCAGACATAGCGGCAATATACGGAAGATCTTTGAAAGAGCGCAGGTCTAAATTGGCAATGGAAATTTCGGGTGGATTTACTTTAATGGACGGTGACTATGGAAATCCTCTTTTCAGACCAATGGGACGAGGAGTCCTAAAATATTTTTTAACACCATCATTTAATTTGAGTGCCTCGGCCAGCGTCTTTAAATTAGCAAATAAAGATCGTCTGGATGTTGGCTATGCGAGTTTGGATCTTAATGCGGAATTACTTTTGTTACCTAAAGATAAGCTGAGTCCTTTTGTTTACACAGGATTTGGGTATGGGATAAACCCGGCACTTGAGAATTTGCACTTCCAATTCAAGTATGGAGCAGGAGTGGAATATTTGGTTTCTGATACAATTGGAATCAAAGTATATGGCGAGCAAAACCTGAATTTCAGTGATACTGTTGATTACATAAAAAACGGAGTACGAAATGATTTTTACTATCAATTCGGGTTGGGTTTGACCTATTATTTTCCAAAGAAAAAAGCAATAAAGGCCAGACAAGATAATGGTAATGTGACGATATTTAAATAAGGATTATTTCCAAAATACAACAATTGAATACTAATGAAATATACATATATAAAGGTTTGTATGCCTCTTTTGGCGTTACTTTTTTCATGCAGTGAGGAAAAAATAACAGTCGCAGACTTCGGATCTATCGAAGGAAAAGTTGTAAATGGTGTTGATTTTTCTCCTTTGGTAAACGTAAAAGTGTTTACAAATCCAGGCACAAGTATTGTTTTTACTGATATGGAGGGGAATTTTAAGATATCCAATGCAATAGTGGGTGACTATTCAGTTCAAACTCAGGTAGAAAATTACATCACGAAATCTGAACCGGCAACGGTAACAGTGAATGGCAAGGCAACTATTGTCTTTGAACTCAAGCCCTCGGCAACCAATAATAAAGCACCACTAACCCCATCTTTAATTTTGCCGGCAGACAATGACCTCAATCAAAATATTGATGTGAATTTAACATGGACCGATTCTGATCCTGAAAAGGATAAATTGACTTATGAAATAACCTTAAGGAATGATAGAAACAGTGATGTGATTGTTTATTCAAATAATACTTTACCTAACCTTACTCCAAGTGGACTTGCATATAGTACAAAATATTATTGGCAGGTGGCCGCTTCCGATGGGATAAATCCTCCTGTTTTGAGTACCGTACGCTCTTTTACAACCAAATCTTTTCCGGATGGTAGGTTTTTATTCGTGAAAAAAAATAATAACAATAATGTGATTTATTCTGGGGATGATTCAGGGAATCAGGTACAATTGAGCGGTTCTGATGCAAATAGCTGGAGACCCAGAAAGAATAATCAGTCAAAAAAAATAGCTTTTATCCGAGCTAGTGGCACGCAAAATCATATTTACACGATGAATCCAGATGGTTCAGGAGTTTTTAAAGTGACCAATTCAGTTCCCGTTGCAGGTTTCAATTCAGATTTTATTAATTTTTCTTGGAATACATCCGGAAACCAAATTTTATATCCTTATTTTGATAAATTATACAGGATAAACAGCGACGGTACTGGGTTAGCCAAAGTGTTTCAAACACCGAATGGTAAATTTATTTCGGAGTGTGATTGGAGTTTTGATGGAACCAGAATCGCTTTGAAGACGAATGATGCTAGTGGCTATAATGCTGAAATTTATATAATTAATACTTCAGGTGAGGTGATGAATACGGTATTATCAGATGCGAAGGGAGCAATGGGGGGATTAAATTTTTCAGCAACTGGTCATAAATTATTATTTACCAGAGATGTTTCAGGTTTCGAAGACATAAATTACAGGCAATTGGACACTCGCATTTTTGAATATAATTTTGATAGCGGTTTTGCATCGGAACTTGATGTAGAAAAAGCGGCTGGATCCTTAGATTTAGATGTAAGGTACTCCCCAAATGAAGCTGAAGTGGTATTTTTAAGCACCTCTAATGATGGGTTTTCTACCCCTAAAATAGTAAAATTCACTCTGGGCTTGACGCTCTCAAGGAAACTTTTATTTAGTGGTGTCGTTATGCCTGACTGGGAGTAATAGTTGGAATTTGTTTGTTGCTCAGCGGGACTGTCTTAAAAAAACGGCCTCGCTATTGAGTATCAAAGGCAGGGTCATATTTCGGCGGGTCTTCTATATTGCAGGTTCAGAGAAAGCATTTGGATACAAGTACCGTAAGGAAGGATATGACGGAGGCAAGAGTCAGCTTTTGACAAGCAGAGAGCGAATTGGAGGTTGGGTATGGGCCAATACGATGGTTTCGAGAAAATAGCAGGGAACAGAGGGGATGATTTCGCTACGGAGTCATTTTTGGCATAACTCTTCAAAATGTAAAAGATGGCGCGCTGATTTTAAAAAAAAAGTAGTTGTCTTTTCTTTAAGTTTTCAATTGGAAATATTCATTTCGTTCTTTTGTATAGTTGCTTTTTTAATAAACAGGTGCTAAATTTTGCAGTCGCTATTTCAATTGTTGATTAAATTTACCACTTTGGATCTATAGATATCCTCTAAATAATTTAATTGTATTGGTTTAGAAAGAAACCCGACAACAAAGGGATATTTTTTCGCTTTTTTTTCAAAATCTTCTACAGAAGAGGATAAGATGTAAACAAGAAATTTTTTCTTTATTTTGAGATTAAAATTATTGAATACATCCAAAAATTCCCAACCGGTCATAGTTGGCATATTGATATCCAAAAAGAGGATAGTCTGGATATCTTCAGTGTAATCTCCAAAGCCTTTCGCAATTTTGTCCAATGCTATTTCTGGTTCTGTAAAGGTTACTATTTTAGCATGCGGGCTAAATTTTTGAATTGTAAATTTACAAATCAGCAGACTTGTATTATCATCATCAACTACTATAAAATCATTAATGTTTTTCATCCTGAGTTATTGCGTTTAAGTTATCAGCCTTAAATTCTAATATAAATTGGGTTCCTTTATCCACCTCACTTAAAACGGTGATTTTTCCACCTAATGTTTCTACCTGTGTTTTAACCATGAATAATCCCATTCCCTTGCCTTCAATGTGATGGTGGAATCGTTGGTAAAGCCCGAAGATCTTTTTACCTTTCTTAGCCAGGTCCATTCCTAATCCGTTGTCCATATAGATAATTTTAATACCTGTTTTACTTTTTTGCGAATAGATTTCAATTATAGGAGGGGAATTATGTTGGCGGTACTTAATACTATTTGTTATCAGATTGAAAAAGATGCTATGTAAGTAGGATTTGACAGTTTCTAACTGGGGCATGTCTTCGAATCTGGTGCTGATCTGCACCTGCTCTTTTTGAATTAGGTTCTGTATTCCCAGCGTTATGGAACTAATAAGATTTTCTAAATTAACATGTTCTTTATGGAGAGATATATTTGATTTTACCTGTAGGATAGTGTTTAAATCAGCAATAATGTTATCGAGTCGATGAACGTTATTTGAAATTTCTTTCAAAAAATTTTCTTTTGTTTCAGGAAGATATTCGTCACCGTCTAATAGGTTGGCTAATCCAAGTATGTTTGCAACCGGAGCACGCAGATTATGGGATAGAATAAAGGAAAATTGTTCCAGATTTTTGTTTGCAGTAACTAGTTCTTCAGTATATTCCTGTAAGTTTTTATTTAATTCAAGCAAATCAGAATCA
Organism: Flavobacterium kochi; assembly: GCF_048286715.1. Lineage (NCBI taxonomy): Bacteria > Pseudomonadati > Bacteroidota > Flavobacteriia > Flavobacteriales > Flavobacteriaceae > Flavobacterium > Flavobacterium kochi. Next base: position 29,704 of record NZ_JBLVPW010000004.1, on the reverse strand, counting down.
GTTTTTTTTCGTAATGAAATATCTTTAAAATATACCGATAGTCCTTTGGCAGACGGATATGCTGCAACCTCAAACCATCGGTCCATTAGATCAATATAAATTTCAAAATGTTGAATTTTTTTTTCTTCGACACATTTCTGATAGTAAGTAAAAAAAGTGGAATAGACAACTTCTGGGAATATTTCCCATATATTTTTTCCTACTGTTTTTTGTCTTGAAAATTTCAGCAAATTTTCTGACTGCCGATTCCAATAGGTAATTATTCCGTTATAGTCCAGAGCAAAAAAAGCATCGCCAATGCTTTCCAAAATAAACTCTTTTTCTTCATTTGCCTTTAAGGCTTCTGATTTTACCTTTGTTATTGTATCAATGTCCTGAAAGCTTCCAATAATCCGAAGGCATTTTCCATCTGAAAATTCTGGTACAGCGACTACTCTTACCCATCGCTCAGTTCCTTTAGCTGCAATTATTTGCACTTCAATGTCAAAAGGGATATTGTTTTTTGCGCTATTCATAAATGACCGCTCCATGATGTCACGACTTGTCCCAAGTTTATAAAAAGAATGGATATTATTTAGATCCGGAATGAAATCAGCCGCAACTTCATGTATCTCTTTAGTCATGTTTGACCAATAAATTTCATTTCTGAGAAAATCGATTTCAAAACTTCCAATTCGGGATAGAATGGTTACTTTGTCCAACAGCTGCTCTAATTTTTTTTTCTCAGTAATGTCTTTAATAGCACCGACTATACGAATGATTGCATTTTTTTTATCCCGAATAATTAGTCCCTTATCGATTACATGGGCATAATTTCCGTCGCCTTTCCTAAAACGGTATTCAGCCTGCCAATAGTTGCCTGTTCCATTTATTACGGTATTAATGGTATTGATTGTCGTTACCGCATCTTCAGGGTGAACATGTGATTCCCATTTATTTCTATCTGAATTAAATATTCCTGAATCATGTCCAAATAAAGTAGAGAAACCTTCACCCCAAAATAAGCGATTCGTTTTGGATTCCCAATCCCAAATGGCATCCGATGTTGCTTTGCATGCAAGCCTATATCTGGCATCGCTTTCGATTAAAGATTTTTCGACATTTACCCGGTCTGATATATCAATTCCGAAACCGTGGATTTCTTTTAATTCTCCTTCAGGATTCGTTAAGCTGCTGAAATTCCAAAGAGTAGATTTAGTACTGCTTGTTTTTATAGCGACCTGAAAAATCTTGTTGGGATGGTCCATACATTTTTTTACTACGGCAATTATCTTATTTTGGTGGTATTGTTTTAAGGAAGAAAGAGAATTATTGCCAAGAATCGATTTGGCTTCAAATCGCCCATAAAAATCTTCCAGAAATTTATCATTGAAATAAGTAAATGATCCTTTGAGATCTGTTTTGATTATATAGTTTGTTTGTGTTTGTATGATACTTTTGTACAGCGATTCATTTTGGATTAATTTGTCAATATTTCTTTTGTATTCTGTAATATCCTGCACAATTCCTTCTCTGCTAACTTGTTTTTTCTGGTGTTCTTTTATCAATTCACGGCGCTCCTGAATCCACTTCATCGCACCATTAGGCATACGGATTCTATATTGTACATCAAACTCTTTTAAGCCTGAGACAAAAGCGGCATGTTCTTTTCTGTAATTTTCCTGATCATCAGCATGGATCGTTTCAATAAAGTCGCTCCAAGATGGGATATAGGATATTCTTTCCCTTTCCCAGATTGTATAAACTCCATCACTCCAATAGAGTGCATTATTCTGTAGATTAAGTTCCAAAAAACCTATTTTGCCTAGTTTTCCTAACTTTTGAAGTTCAAAATTCTTTTCTATATTGTCTTTAAATGCGTTTAACTTTTTTTTACTAACTTTCTCAGAATTGAATTTTTCCATTACATTTTAAGGCCTTTTGGTGGTATTTTTAATTTATAGTGATGGGATTTTTTATTTATCATGTCCACTATTTAACATTGAATTTATTATTATTATTATTACCAAAGAGTAATCCGATGGATTCTGTTAAGTAGTTGTTTTTTAGATGCAAAAAAATTAAATTCACGAATACTTTGAACTAAAGCTATTATTTTAGATAGAGGTATTAAAGTTTTTATAGCGACAGAAATGAAAAAGCGTCAAACTCAAGACACTTTGAAGATCAATATCGCAGACGAAAAAAAACTGCTTCTCCAAATAAAATTTCCTTTCGGAACTAACTGAAAAATGAATTTTTACTATCCCGTTAAATTCATCAGTTGAACTTAATCCAGTAATTTAAAATCAGTTGAAAAAAATATACTGAGGAACAAAAACAGCTGTATTATTTTATCAAAAATGTATCTGCTTTTAATTCAAAGTGAGCAATAGCATTGCTTAATTCTTAAAAGTTCATTTTTGTTATTAGGGAAAAAGTTCATGAAAATTTTCATCTGATTCTAATAAAATTTTATTGTCCATAGCTACCGAAGGAAATAGTATTGGAGTTTTCTTATTAATTTGCATATCGTTTTTTGTATTGTTTAATTATGCTAATATCAGTAGGAACAAATGGAATTTAATAGACAAAAGTCTAAAAATTAAATTATATTTTAAGCTGACAAAAGTGTACGCCAAATTAGACATGCTGAACGACAGAGCTGTAGCTGCTATACCAGAGCGATGTTCATTACTGTATTTAATAGGTTTTGATATTTTGACCTATTGGGAGCATATAGGTAAGTTTAAGAAAATTATTGCCAACAATTCCGACACCTGCAATTGAAGCATGATCTCTTGTTGATATATCACCATACATGGCACTTAAATCTGTTCTGGGTAAAGCATTAAATGAATATTCAAAGGCAGTAGTATCACTTAGGTGCCATCTAAAAGTAAGGTTTAATCCTAACGATAGGTGCGATGATACTTGATTATACGATAATCCTCCGCCCCATGTGCCATGCCTTCCGATCAATGTAGGTTCAATACTTGGGATAAATACCGTATGTATTGGTAGTCTTAAAGCATTGCCATAGAGATGGAAATGATATCCTACACCTACGGTATATTTGTCAAAATCAAGTCGTGGAAATACTTCATAACCGATGTTTACTTCGACATTATTACCTACCATTCCAAATTGGAATTGATAATTTAATGCAGGTTCATTATTAGTAGGAGGGCTGCCTATAGTCTCATTTTTGACGTCAAAACCTGAGGTAAAGGAAAGATAAGTGTCTTTTTGTTGTTGACCGTAACTTGAAAAAAGTGTAAGCGTTAACAGTACTGTCAAAATTGTTTTAAATGGTTTCATTTTTTTTTTATAAATAATATTAATTCTCTCAGGATGATTCGAAAGCTACTGTAAGCGGACGATTGGGATTATTTGAATATTTGCACCCCTAGTAAACTGCGTGGCGTATAATTATGGATTCCCAGTTTCTTGTTTTTTCACCTTTTCAAGTCAAGCCTGAATTTGTTCCGGTGAAATGGGTTTCAATACATTCTTGTCAGGGGTGTCCAATAAATACAAAGTGGGCGAGCTAAAGACTCAAAAATCACGAGCACCTTTTCCTTCCCAACCTTTCACATCGCAGCTTGAAATGCAGGAAAAAAATCTTTGGAGAATGCCGCGTGTTTTTTTTGATTGTCTAATGAAAGCTGAATTACTTCAAAATCATACCCTTTTTTCCACCGCTCATTAAGAAATTTAATTTTCGGGATTTCTTCGATGCCTGTCGGGAGCGCTTCAGACTTGCCGTAATAAAATCAATTTTATTTGAAGTATTATAACCTCTTTGTACTTCTGAGTACTTAATGCAAGAATCTATTATTTAAATAATTAAAACGGTGATTGTTCACCTTTTTTATGTTCAGGATAAAAATTTATATCAAAGGTTTATCACGCTGTAAATTAGTACCAGTGCTGAAATCAAAAATACGATTAATGCGGTCATTTCGATTTGATCATAGATTTGATCAATCTTTCTGGCACAAAATTGACAAACAAATTGTTTTTTGTAATCTATTTTTTTTCTGAATAAAGTTATTTGCATAAAATTTATCAGGGACTTCGACCCTTTAAAAATTTGTCTTCTATATCCTTTGTTAGCAGGTGTTTGGGATTCGCAATTGTCACAATTTAACATGATTGTTTTTTTAAGTTCTACAGCATTAGAAGTTATTTTTAAAAGGTTTAAACTTTAGAAATTAATTTTAAAATTAGACTGGCGATCCAATGCTATAAATCTCCTGTGTTGTAAATTTTTTTTATTATTCAATGGTATTTTAGGATTAAATAAAATAAAACCGATCTATGAAAATTGGACCAATTACCGGCACGGGTTTTTTTTGTTGGTTTATGGCATTCGTTATTCCAAAGGTTAAAAAGATTAATATCCCCAGGTCTATTAGCATGAATAAAATTATTGGAGCAGCGGGAACCAGTACTATTGGAATGATACTAAATAAAGTTCCTAAAGCACCTAAGCCAAAGGATTGTTTTAGATGATATTTGGCTAATGGAGATTTTCCACCGTTTCTGTATAAAATAAAAGACACCATCCAGCCTAATAGTGTAATATAGCTAATAATAGAAATTGTTTTTTTATTCATTTTGGTTTTAAATTTCATAACCTTAAGTAAAGAGCTAATAATTACTAGTAGGATTTGCTTTGATACACAGGTTAGCGCACTGTACCTATTGAAATATTTTTATTTTGCTGTATTTCTGCGCTATCAAGACTTAACTTTTAATTTAATAAATGAGACAATTTTCTTTATCCAAGAAGATTCACAAGATTGAAATAGGATCTCAATTTTGTTACAATTTCTGGTAGTATTTTGGATGCATCCAATAACATTATATTATCAATTCTTCGCAGTTTTATCAATCTTTCTTTGTTGAATGTACATATTATCAAAGGAATTCCTTTATCGTATACCTTCATGAAATCAAAGATTTGATCTTCGGAATAAATTACAAATATTATTACAGAATAGTTGTTTAGGACGTTATTAAAATATTTGAAGTTTTTATGTGTATCAAAAGAAATGTGGTCCCGAAATTTATTTTTTAGGAGTTTCGAAAAATAGCTTTGGTTATCAAATACTAACCCCTTTCTTTTTTGCATTATTCAGTAATTTTATTAATAGGTTGATAGATCTTCATTTTTTTTGAAGGTTCCCTAATGTGGCGGTGAAAAAAACTCACCATCATCAAAAAAGTTTCGGTTGACAATGCGAATTGCTACTTAATCATAATCCACCAGATGCATAATTGTTGATCAGGCGGCGAAAATTTCCCCAAATTAATTTTCTATTTAAAACCACGCTACAAATTTTTTAAAAAATAAGTAGGAGCCACCTGAAACAACAAAAATTAATTTTCCAAAAGAAGCTTACAACATTGTAGCAATTAAATAGTGTCATTTTTGATCACGGCATACTAAATTCTTAAACAAAAAAAGTACTCCGGTTTTACCATCTTCAAATGAGATCTGAGAGCAATCTTAGATTATTGGTGTGATTGTTAATGAAGCTCTTAGAAATACTTTTTTTAGATAGGTCTCAATTGATATAAATTGTTCTCTGATTGATTTACTAACATTATTTTGGATTATTATATAATGCAAACTTGCGTTACTTTTTTTTGTTTTTTATGCACTTAAGTTAATAAATGGATACGATGAAATTATTTGCATAAGCTAAAGCGCGGGACTTTATGAGTAGACCTGAATTTTTATAAGTTTTTTCCTTATGTAAATGGATTTACAGTGTTATGATAAATAGCTGCAATTGGCACATTTCAAACTATTAGAACTTCTGTGGGGTGAAGTATAGAATTGCTCCATCGAATTTCAGTAGTACTGAATTAATTCAGTTTTATTTTAAAAAGCGAGAATTCGAATTCTTTTGTCAAAGAACATGCATAAGATTGAAATAATATCTCAAAGCTGTCACAATTTCTGATCGTACTTTTGATGTGTCCAACAGTATAAGATCATCAATTTTTTGTAGTTTGATTAATCTTTCTTTACTGAACGTGCACATTATTAAAGGAATCCCTTTTTGATATACTTTCATAAAATCAAATAGTTCCTCTTCTGAATATATAACAAAAATAATAACGGAATAGTTATTTAATACTTCATCGAAATAGTTGAAATTATTATAGGTGTCAAAGGAAATATCTTCTTTAAATTCATATTTTAAAAGCCTCGAGAAGTATCTCTGGTTATCATATACTAACCCTTTTTTTTTATTCATTATTTTCTAATTTCGTTTAATACATCTAATTAGATCTTACTTTCTAAAAAGTAATCTTTGTTCAATTGGTGAAAACAAAAACCTGGTAAAAAAAAACTGGTTGTTTGAATTAATTTATTTATTTAGGGTTTTTGCAATTGTTGATCAGGCGGCAGAAATGAAATTGAGTCTACTCTACTCTATTCTATTCTATTCTTACTAACTAAAATTGAAAAAAGAAGTAAGAGCCGCCCGAGACAACAAAAAAATTAAAATTTAAAAAAATGTTGAACGATGTTGTTAGATGGTGATTGTTGCATAATAATTTGAGAAATCAAAAGAGTCCCAACGTCTAAGTGGAGTGATATTAAGTTTCTTAAAACAAGTCAGATCACACAAACTAGGTTACTATAGATTTTTTTTAGTAAATATCGGACTAATGATGATTTTCCGCCGACTACAAAGAATGTCTGATTTGAACCGTTCGTTATTTTGAGATTTAATGATAATGAAATTATTTATTTGCTGACATGATTTTATATTTGATTATTTTTTGTGCAAAAATGCGTTAGTTTTTTTAAATTTTTATGCACTCATGTTAATAAGTGAATTGCAATTTTTTTTCTTATTTGTACTTGTAAAAGATTGTTTAATAGGCAAAAGACTAGCTGCTCATTTCAAACAAGGAAGATCAAAATGAGATAGAAGGGTAGAAGGGTAGAAGGGTAGACCAAATTAAAACTCGGTCTGATAATTTTTAATAAATTGGTTGCCACTTTTCTAAAGGATAGGTGTTTTTTTTATGGCATAATTGCCAAGCAAAACGCTTAGATTTGAATCATTCTGGTTAATGTAAACAAGTGACTGGACAACTGTGCCGTAAAGAATACCGAAAATAAATTTCAAAAAATATTCTTAACTGTGATTTTTATAAAGTTTGATACACTAATAGGGTATCTTCTTAAAAGAAGTGAATTACAAATAAATTAAAAAACTGCTAAATCTGAAAAAATGAAAAGAATAATAATGCATTTAATGCTGTTGCTTTCTATCTCGCTTTGTGCTCAGGACATTTCAGGTAAATGGAGTGGTATAATTGATAGTAGAAAAAGCATCCCAGTAGTTTTTAATTTTACCTTTGAAAAAACCGGAGAAAATTATACAACAATAATTGATATTCCGGCCCTGCGAGTTGCCGCTCTTAAACCGAAGGGGACTATTTTTTCAAAGGGGACATTGTTGGTTGACGGATCAAATTTAGGCTTTAGGTTCGACGGAATATTCAACCAAAATGCACAGCAAATAGAGGGGACTTTTACGGAAGGTGTAAATACTTTGCCACTGGTTCTGAAAAACGCAGCAATCAAAACAGAAAATACTTTTAAAAGACCACAAGAACCGGTAAAGCCATACCCCTATAAGGAAGAAGAGATAACATTCAGTAATAAGAACGCTGGTCTAACTTTAGCAGGAACACTCTCGGTTCCAAACCAAACTGGTAAATTTCAAGTTGTAATACTAATTAGTGGTAGTGGTCCGCAAGACAGAGATGAGACTTTTTACGAACACAAACCATTCTTGGTATTGGCTGACTACTTGACAAGACAAGGAATTGCGGTACTACGCTTTGATGATAGAGGTGCAGGAAAATCGAATGGAGATCATAGTTCTGCAACCACAAAAGATTTAGCCACCGATGTAATGAGCGCTGTTGAATATTTAAAATCAAGAAAAGATATTGATAAAAATAAAATTGGATTAATAGGACATAGTGAGGGAGCTATTATTGCCCCAATGGTGGCCAATCTCGATAAAATGATTTCTTTTATTGTAATGCTTGGAGGTTCAGGGATTCCCGGAAGTGAAATTTCTCTCTACCTTGCAAAAAAAAATAGAGGATTTCCGGTACCGGATGAAGCTGCATATGAAGTGGCCATTAAAAAAGCAATTAAAATAGCGGCTGCCGATAAAGATTTAACTGAAATAAAAAAGGAGTTAAAAATGCACTATAATGAAGCTATAGTGCCGATGTTAAAACCCATAATTAATTCAGATGCTAAAATAGAAGAAATTATAGCAAACTTAATTGAAATAAGAACCTCGGCTTGGAACAGGTATTTTTACAATTATAATCCTGCAAATGAGTTAGAAAAAGTAACTTGTCCAGTACTTGCTTTAAATGGGAGTAAAGACATGCAGGCTCAATCAAAAATTAATCAGGAAGGAATCCGGTCTGCCTTAACTAAGGGTCGCAATAACGATTTTCTGGTAAAGGAACTTCCAGATCTAAATCATCTGCTTCAGGAATGTGGAACCGGAGAAATGAACGAATACAGCACTATTGAACAAACAATAGCTCCAATGGCATTAAAGCAAATATCCGATTGGGTTTTAATTCATAACAAGTAATTTTATAATCATTAGATTAGATTGGATACGATTTAATATGAATAAAAAAGAAACATTTACAAAAGCCATAAAAGCAAACGAAGGTTTGATATACAAAATGGCTTCCATGTATACCGATACCATCCATGATAGAAATGATTTGGTACAGGAAATCATTTATAACCTTTGGAAATCATTTGACACTTTCAATCAGAAGTCAAGTCTCAGTACCTGGATGTACAAAGTTGCCATGAACGTAGCTATTTACCAGTTGAAAACAGCCAAAAGAAAAGTAGAGACCGTTCCTCTGGAAGGGCAATGTTTAAATTTTCATGAAAGTGAAAGTAGCGATTTTGAAGAAAAATTACAGGTGTTTAAACAACACCTAGGCTATCTGAACCTGCTTGACAAGGGAATTGTAATGCTTTATTTGGAAAACAAAAGCTATCAGGAAATTGCCGATATCGTTGGTCTCTCAGAAAGTAATGTTGGAACAAAAATAGCACGTATTAAAGAAAAATTAAAAAAACAAATTGCTAAAAAATATAATTATGGAACTGGATGATTTAAAAAAATCTTGGGAAGCAGTAAACCCCAAGGAAAAAATAGATGCCAAAATGATTGACCAAATCACTCAAGATAAATACACCTCAAATTTTAAAAAAATAGTTTATCCTGAAATTATTGGCATACTAATCTGTTTTCTTGGTGCCATTTACATTGGATTGAATATTCAAGAATTAGATACCAATTTATTGAAAGGAACGGGCATTTTAGCGATTGTACTTTTAGTTGTGATACCAATAATTAGTTTGGTAAGTATTTTACAATTCAAGAGTGTTGGCGATGTTAATAAACAATATGCAGAAACTTTAAAAGACTTTGCTGTGCAGAAAATTCAATTTCACCATCTTCAGAAGATAAATGTTACTTTAAGCTACCTATTGTTAGTAACGATAATAATTTTGTTTTCTAAACTTTTTGGAAAAAACGATATTACCGAAAGCAAAATGTTTTGGGTTTTCTCCTTTACGTTGGGTTATGTTTTTTTGCTATTCTATTCAAAATGGGTAGGTAAATATTATAAGAATACATTGCAACAGAGTGAAGATTTATTAAAAGAATTAGAATCTTGAATTAAAACAACTGCATAATCCCTTTGTCGAATCTGAAAGGCCAAGGATGAAGACCCGGTTGTACTGATGCAGGAAGTTCAATAGCTTCAGAATAAGCAATCTCTTCTATTGGCGTCAATAACCTTTACCTTTTCTGTGATTAATTTTCTAAAGGAAGTTTCTCCAAGAAAAATATGCTGGCTACGATCCGTTCTCTTATTTGCAGTGTTAGTGAAGACGATTTCAAAAACTGTAAAAAATGCACAGCTACAGTATATATGAATTCTAGGATCGCAATTAAAAATAATTTGGATTCGTAATTAATAGACATTTGTCCTGTCTTAGACATTTGTCTTTATCTATATTGTGAGCATCAACATTTAAGTAAAATTGCTACCATTCGTCACGGTTCAGTCTAAACTTATTTTAATAAAATTTGTAGTTTTTTCAACAATTGAAATAGCGATTAAACAATTTTTAAAATAAAATCTAAATAACTAAACATCTAATATTCTTTGTCCGTACTTGAGTTTGGGCGAATTGAATTATAATCAATAAATTTGTTAATAAATAGTGTTAATAGAGAGGATAACTTGTATGTATTTGCTTATATATCGAGGTTATTGCTATTTTTAGAGTAATTGTTAAAAGTAAAACATACAGGTAAAAATAGACAAATGTTAAATAGCTTCAAAACGATTGGTATATAAAAACTCATTTTCTCGCGACTTAAAAGTTGCGAAAGAACTGGTTTATGACAGATATGGTTTTTACGTAACCATATTGAAAGTAGGCAATAGAATGCCTGTTCTTTTGGACAGGCGATTGAGCATCATTTTCTAAATTACACCGACACAACAAGCGTTAATTTGATAAATAAATATTTTGTAAAAAACTAGTCATAGAAATAGTTTGTATTTCATAGATAGTAATAGTCAACGTCTTTGCCACGGCTGAAGCAAGAAATAAAAAGGATGGATATTTTGATGTCAAAATAAATAAAGCAGAAAATAAAATGAAACTCGAAATAAAAGATATTTCCAAACAATACAATAAAAGTAAATTTGGGTTACAAAATTTTTCGATTACTATCGAAAATGGAATTTTGGGTTTACTCGGACCAAATGGTGCAGGAAAATCTACTTTAATGAAGATTATTGCAACCATTTCGAATCCAACAAGCGGCCAAATTTTGTTGGACGGTGTAGATATTACCAATAATCCAAACAAAATCCGAAAGATTCTGGGTTATTTGCCACAAGATTTTGGCGTTTATCCTAATCTCAATGCCTACGAATTTTTGGAATATATTGCAGCAATGAAAGGAATTGGCGGGCCAAATTTAAAAGACAGAATCTTTCAGTTATTGGAAGGTGTAAACCTTATTGATGCAGCCAAAAAACCAATCGGAACTTATTCTGGAGGGATGAAACAGCGCATTGGTATTGCACAAGTTTTGCTAAATAATCCCAAAATATTAATTTTTGACGAGCCAACAGTTGGACTAGATCCCGAAGAAAGGGTACGTTTTAGAAACTTAATTTCTGATTTGGCCAATGACTGCATCGTCATTCTTTCGTCTCATATTGTGTCTGATATTGAAACCATTGCAGATGAAGTTGCGATTATGAAAAATGGAAAGCTCATTTCCCAAGGCTTTCAGCAAGACATAATTGATGCAGTAAAAAATAAAGTTTTTGAACTCGAAATTGATAACAATGATTTGAATGCATTCAAAGAGAGCCATTTGATTTTGAATACCATTCGCAAAAAAGATAAAATTTTAGTTCGATTTATTGGAAAAGAAAATTTGCCTGATGCAACGCTTTGCAATGCTACTTTAGAAGATGCTTATTTGTTTCAAACTAAAAATAAATAAAATGTATAAAAATATAATCAAAGCAGATTACCTACAGCGCAGCCGAAGTTATGTTTTTTTAATCACTTTATTGGTTAGTATTTATATGGCTTACAGTTTTATTCCGGGTTATGATTCGCATTATACAACTGTTCGGGTTAATAATTTTATAGGTAAAAATAATTCGGCATGGATTGGTCATGTGACCGCAATTATGGCAAGTACTTTCTTGTGGATTATTGGTTTCTATCTGGTCAACAATAGCATAAAACGGGATAAAGAAACGGGTGTTGGACAAATAATAGCCACAACCTCAATTAGTAATTTTGGGTATTTGTTAGCCAAAGTATTGAGTAATTTTTGTGTTTTATTGACCATTACTTTCATTATTATTTTGATGGCTTTAGGAATATATGTTTTTAGAGGTGAAAGCGGGAGTTTTGATATCATTCAATTTTTTATGCCCTATTTATTAGCAACTATCCCGAGTATATTTTTGGTTTCTGTTATGGCAATCGTATTTGAAGTTATTTTCGGAAATAAAACTAATCTGCTTAATGTTGCATTTTTCTTTTTGTTTGGAATTATAATCGCAAAGACAAACGGGGGCAATAATCCAGGCCTGGAGTTTATCGATCCATTAGGAATCAAGTATTTAACCAATCAAATGGTTGAAGTCGTCAATACAATTAGTCCAAGTAGTACTCATGATGTTTCGGCGGGATATTTATTTAGCGAAAATCAGAAAAAGCAATATTTTAATTTTCAAGGTTCCGTTTGGTCTATTTTCTATGTTTTAAGTCGAATAATATGGATTGCAATTGGTTTTGGGTTACTTTTTATAACTTCGAAAATTTTCAATAGATTCGATTCAAAAACTATTGTTTCCTCAAAAAAGAAAAGTTCTGATTTAATTATTAATAGGATTAAAACTGCCCCAAAAGAAATTCAATTGTCGAAATTGTCAAAAACAAACCTGCAATTCGGAATTTTTCCGCTGATAAAAACCGAATTTCTTATGCTCATTCGCAAAGGTCCAAAATGGTTTTGGCTAATCAATTTTGGAGGAATGATTGCTTTGTTTTTAATGCCAATAAAAGAAAGCTATCAAATTGCTTTACCGGTTTTATGGTTTTTACAAATCAATCGTTGGGCTGATTTGTCAACGAAGGAAAAGTTTTTCGGAACCAGTAATTTTATTTATGCATCGTTCAACCCTTTGCAACGATTGTTAACATCCCAAATTCTCGCAGGGTTTTTACTTGCAACTTTCCTGGCTTTGCCAATAGTAATCAGACAGCTAATTAATGGAAATTTTATAGCAGCAATGGCAATTATTGTCGGAAGTCTGTTTTTAGTATCGTTTGCTGTTTTTAGCGGAATAATTTCTGGAGGAAAACGATTGTTTGAGATTTTATTTTTCGCCATCACCTATGCTATTATTAATGATGTGCCGTTCGTAGATTATTTTGGAGGATTTCATCAGGATTTTCAATATTTAATTATAATGATAGTTGTTTTACTTTTAACAACATCATTTTTATTCCGAAATCAAGAAATTAAGAATCAATAACTTTTTTATGTCAAGATCTAAAAAACGAATAAAATCAACTTCTTGTCCTAATTGTCATGAAGTTTTTGCCGATATTAATCATAATTTTTGCCCCTATTGTGGACAAGAAAACCATACGCACAAACTGCCGGTTAAGCACTTTGTAATGGAAACATTAGAATCATTCACGCATTTCGATACTAAATTTTTAAATACACTTAAAGATCTGGTTTTGAAACCTGGCTTAGTAATTAAAAATTATAATTCCAATAAACGTGCTAGATATGTACCACCAATTAAAATGTATGTTTTTACTACCTTTCTTTTTTTATTAATAGTTTCTTTTTTATTTAGTCATGCTATTGAAGAAAATAATGAAGCTTTTAGAAAAAACATTATGCTCGCCCAGACAAAAGGGATCAGGCTGTATAGCAAAACGGAAATTGATTCGTTGACCTTTATAAATTTGCGAAGCATAAAAAAACTAACCAATTTAAAAGTAGCCACTATTTTAAAATCAAGTAATATAGAAACCGATTGGTTCAACACTAGAATTGTAAATTCCTTTGTAAAACTTCAAACCGGTGATTTAAAAATTTCTGAATTGTATAAAAAATTCGTCAAATATGCTTCCTATTCATTTTTTATATTCATGCCGTTTTTTGCCTTAATACTCAAGCAGTTTTATTTTAGAAAGGATTATTATTACTCCGAATTTTTAGTTTTTTCAATTTTCTACCATATTTTTATATTTGGATTAATGGGATTTTTGTTACTTATTGAAAAGATATTAAATATTGATTATACTTATTTATTGCTGTCATTTTTTATTGTGATTGCTGTTTATTTAGGAATTTCATTAAAAACGGTTTTCGCAGGAAGTTGGCTTAAAAGCATTTTCAAAACAGTAATTTTATCTTTTGTTTATGTTTTTTGTCTGTTTTTTTTGTCTGTTGTTTTAGTCTTGGGAAGCATGATTTAACTTGCAAAGAACTCTGGTATTTATTGACTTATAAACTGTACCGTTCAAATGTCCTTTTTATCCAATCACTGATTATTTGACCGGTCTTTTTTTGGGCTTGCTTTTGAAAATTTTAATTAATGATTGATAATGATTACCACAGAATCGAAAAAGGTATCAATAATTTCATTGCATGGGTCCTGATTTTAAAAACTTGAAATAGCCCCGCAAAATGACTTTCCCAATGCAAGGCTCCCGATGAATTCTGAACCATTCGTAGTCATATAAAACGTTGCCAGTTATTACAATCGCTTGTATTACATTCTAAAAGATTATTTGATACATAAATTTGCTTTTAATGGGGGTAGATACCTATTTAATAGTATAGAATATACAGAATTTTGTTTGCTAATTGTAATAAAAATAGTTCTATATTAGGGGAAAGAAAAAGCCATTTTGTAGATGGTATAAAACTTGTTATAAGACATTTTAAAGGCAGACAACAATGAAAATCAGTATCGCACAGACAAGACCAATAAAAGGCAACATTTCAGCTAACATTGACAAGCATAAAATTTTAATTGAACTTGCTTCTTCGTTAAAAGCGTCTTCCATATTTTTTTCTGAACTTTCCTTGACAAGTTACGAGCCCGAACTTGCAAAAGACTTAGCGACAAATCAAAACGACAGTAGATTTGATATCTTTCAAGAAATTAGTGACATTAATAAAATTACTATTGGGCTTGGTATTCCTACAAAAACGAAAACAGGAATACAAATAGGTATGATAGTTTTTCAGCCTGAAAACCCAAGACAGACCTATTCAAAACAACAACTTCACTCGGATGAATTTCCATATTTTGAAAGTGGAGACCAACAAATAATTTTAAATGTTGACAGCAAAAAAATAGCACCTGCTATTTGCTATGAAAGTTTACAACCAGACCATTCTGAGAAAGCAAGTAAACTTGGTGCCGAAATTTATTTAGCAAGTGTTGCCAAATCACAGAATGGAGTAAATAAAGCAATGATACATTATCCCGCAGTTGCTAAGAATTATGCTATGCCAGTATTAATGTCAAATTGTATCGGTTTTTGCGACAATTTTGTGGGCGCTGGCTTTAGTGCTGTTTGGACGAAACAAGGGAAGCTAGCTGGACAGCTTGATGGCAAAAATGAAGGGATACTAGTTTTTGACACCGAAACAGAAGAATTAATTATTTATACAGTATGAGAAAATGCCCTATAACTGATGCTGCTAGAGATCTGGGTAATTAACTTAATGGGAAAAATGGTTTTGTACTTGGGATGTTTGGGTAGCTTCGTGTCCTGTGTTTTTATTGGAGATTCGTGTGCCACCTTTTAAATGTATGAATGTCATCGACAGCATCGCTTAAAAAAGGCTATCGTTGGACCGGATCGCCAATATCAATAAAAGGTAGAGAACAAGGATAAAAAAGGCATAACACCGATATTATTTAGGTTAGTCTTTCACTTTGACCGAAAAGGTGTGTATTTTGATTAAGGATAAGAGCGGGGCAGTGAAGGGCTTTGGAAATGATAAACGAATATAGATGTCTGCCATATAGCGTGCTTATTTGAATTAATCACAGTCTTGCACTCAATATCGTCGTTATGTATTAGCAATAGGCCCCCTGCCAGGTTTCCATCTATAAAGTAAAATTATTGTAATAATGACGCTTATTAGTCCAGGAACACTTGCTTCAAGTCCAAATGCGCCGCCTGTAATCCAATCGGGTGCTCCATTAAAAACTGGTTTTAGTAAGTTAGTCTCCTCATTACCACTAACACCAAAACCAAGAGCAACACCTTGAACCCAGTTGGCCATAAAGTGAATCCCTAGTGGCATTGATAGGCTTTTTGTTCGTATAAATGCCAATCCAAACATAATGGAGGCTAAAAAAATGTTTATGCTTGCAAAAATTTTGATGTTTCCTGTCATACCAGGGTTGTTTATATGAGTCAAGAGAAAGTATCCGGCAATAATAATTTGAGCAGGCCATTCACCTATACTACACATTAGGCGCTGGAAAGCAAACCCTCGAAATAGAAATTCTTCAGCAATCGCAACTCCAATAAACAAAAGGGTGACCGATAAAAGCGATTGTAAATCCATAGTTTGAATTTGCCATCTAACGCCTGTAAATACAAATAAAAAAAAGGAAGGGATTGCCATTAGGGCGGACCCCATAAGTATACCAATACAAAAATTTCTGATCCAATCGACTTTTAACGCACCAACCAATCCGCTAAAAGGTTTACGACGAAACGATTGACAGATCCAAGATGCCATGACAACAATAACAGCCTGATGCATCATAGTTACATCAAATTTAAAATGCTGCGAAAGTAAAATAACAGGAAAAGTAATAGCTGCTAATACAAAATAGAATATGATAACCCACCAAATGTCTCTGACTTTTTGCTTATCGTTTAAAAATATAGAAAATTTCATTTTTTTATGCATTAAGGATTCTTTAGATTGATTATCGCCTTTTTTTAAAAGAAAAAATGTTTTTTTAATATGACGAAATTAGGTGTTTAATGTTTTTTATTTTGATATGATATAATTTAACTGTGCTTTTTGTAGTTGTTGAATTTGTATTTAAATAAAAATATACTTTACTTTATTTAGTCGGATTTAGGTTTTTAACTGTAGTGCAACGGCTTTTGCTCTAGTATGCTATTTATTTTTCCAATAAGGGTATACTAATTTATTTTTACTTAATCGCAGTAAAATTAATGAAGCGATTACACAAAAGATTATAGCTTGTATTGTTGCTTCGGGTCCAAATTCTCCGCCTGTTATTAAGTGACTGCCTGTTATTTTAGTAGTTAGTAAACCAGATGTTTTTTCATTACCGGAAGTAATTGCTCCAAAAATTCCGGATTGCATAAAATTCCATGCAAAATGTATAGCAATTGGGAACCATAGATTTCTAGCATAAATGTAAGCAGCACCCATTAAAAATCCAGCTTCAATACCGACACATAATCCGGACATTAAGGTGCTATTTGGATTTGCTAAATGCAATGCTCCAAAAATAATTGCCGTTATAAATAAAGAAATGTAGCTGCCTAATTTTTCTTCTATTATTCTAAAAATAATACCTCTAATTAAAATTTCTTCAAAAATGGCAACCGTGAAAGCTACTGTGAACGGAATGATTATAGCAGAAATAGGATTGACCGCAACTATTTCAAAGCCATCATTAAGGACAATTACCAATATTGTAAGGCTTTGTAATAATAGCCCTATCAGCGTTCCAGTAATAATATATTTCCCTATTCCTTTATTTGAAAATTCGGTGATCTCTCTCTTTTCGTATTTTCTAAAAAAATAGCTATAGGCTGCAATGACTGCTACAGATGAAATTAGGCCCTTAATCAGGTTTCTGTAATTTTTATCCAATGAAGTTAATTCAAGTATTTTTCCCGCCAATTGTTGCGCGATTATAAAAGCAATAAAACATACTAAAAGACCGAGTATGATTCTTGTTAATGGAAAGTTCAAAATTCTTTGCTTGTTAGTAATTGATTTCATAAGTTTTAGTATTTAGTTAGTGTTTGATTATCAGCTACAGGTCAAAAGTACTTGAAGAAGTAACCTGATAGATAGGACAAAAATGAAGTTGAATAGGATTTAAGTGAAATTAAATTTGATTAGCAAAACAGTGATTGCAGTCCGATGACATCAATAAAAGCAGAATGATTAACTATTACTTAATTTTATCTCCTCTTTTGGTACTTAATCCTTCCATGATGGTGATCTTATTGATAGTGTTTTTTTCGCTTTGAAAAGATACCCTGATGTCATCATCTTTTTGAAAGAAGTTATTTTCTTTATAAGCGAAAATCTCAATTGCAGCCCCGTTATTTCTTTGTATAAATAACTGATTGGCTATGCGAGTTATTTTGACCTTGTAATCTGTATTCACTTCATATTCACCAACATATTTTTCTAATGTATCGGGCATCAGTTTTATTTCATCAAAATAAGAATACGGTTTGTTGTAAAGTATTGCCAGTATCGAAAGTCCGATAGTTTCGATCTGGCGGTTGAAGATATTATTCAGTATAATGATGCTGACGTCTTCTTCCTGAATCCTGCCAAAATAACCTGTAAATCCTAAGATATTTCCACCATGAGAAACCACCTTTTTATTATCTATCGTATCAATCCAACAGCCCAACCCGTATCCTTCCAGAAATGGTGTTGTAGCTTTTTTAAGACTTGTTTTATTATAAACTTTATTGTTTAATAATCCTTTATGCCATTTATATAAATCGTCGACCGTACTATACAAAGAGCCCGCGGAATATGTTGCAGTGGAGTCCCATGGTATAGAGGCTTCCTTAATTGTCTTAGTGTATTTAGTATAACCAACAGCTTTATCAGGGTTTTGCAGTCCTGCAAAATCGAAGCCCGAATGCTTCATTCCCAAAGGTTTTAAAATAAAATCTTTTACAACCTGCTCGTATGGTTTACCGGTCACTTTTTCTATAATCATGCCTAAAAGCATGTATCCCGAATTGCAGTAGGAATAGTGCGTACCCGGGTCAAAATCCAGTGGCTTGTTGATAAAAAAGGAGAGCATTTGTTCTTTACTCCTCGGTTTTGTGCCTCCATTAAAAGCAACAGGGTCTCTCAGAATTTCATAAATTCCGGAAGTATGCGTGAGTAAATGTTTAATTGTTATTTCATTGCCCCTTACAAAATCAGGGAAATATTTACTGAGTTTGTCTTCAATGGATAATTGATTGGTTTTCAATTAATTTCAAGACAACAGCGGCAGTAAATTCTTTAGTTGTTGAACCTATCTGATAGATTGTATTTGTAGTGTTGAGGATATTCTTTTCTACATTTTGATATCCATATGCTTTTTTATACACGATCTTGCCTTTTTTACTCACCAGTACCGTACCATTAAAACGATTTATTTTTACCGCTTTTTCGATAAGGGAATCTATTCTTTTACCCAAATCCTGCCCATTGGCAGAAAGGACAGTATAAATGATTGCAAATAATGTTAGTATTGCTTTTTTCATAATTTATGTTTATTAAATAGGTAGGCCATTCGATGGTTTTATAAAAGTATTTTTTTATTGAATCGTATAATTCGTTCCATCCGCTTCGCTTACTCTCAAATAGCTAGGAAGATAGTTCTCAAAATTCGTTTAATGCTTTTTTATTTTCTTTCCGGCTCGGTGGTATCGTATTATTTTTTTTCAAGTGGGTTTGTTTTCCAGGGTTTAGAAAAAAGCACACTGATCATTAAAGCCCTGTTATAAATTTCTTTGTCGTTAGCTATATTGGTTAAACCATAATTGTATCTTATGTCCAAGGCAATCCTCCTTTGTTTCAATGGAAACTCAACCCCTCCGCCCATCTGAACCCCGGCATCGAACCGTTTAAAACCCTCACTTGAATTATTAAATGAGAGTTTGGTAGACTGATCGCCAAGTTTTCTTTTTCCACTAAGATTATAAGCGATGGATGGGCCGGCATTCATATAGAATTTTCCAAAATGAAAACGAGCCAGTACTGGTAACTCTAATGTATTTAATCGAAGGGTTGATTCTCTGGTAGATAATGGATTATTTGCTAATAATTGGCCGCCTTTCTTCATAAAATATAACTCAGAAACCAAAGAAAATCGTGAAGTAATACCGGCTTGAAATGACAGTCCGGCCTGTATACCCTTAACCGGCTTTTTATAATCTGCCAGGGCACTGTTTAAACTACCGTAGTTAAGGTTTGTACTCTCCGTATTGATCATAAGGTCTAAATAAGTTTTGGCTGTTTTTTTATGATCCTTGATTTTTTCTGATCCCAACTCAGTGGTTTGACAAAATGTATGTGTGCATAAGAAAATCATACATAGTATGAATGCTGCTTTTACTATTTTCTTCATAATTATTTTTTTTATATATTTTTAGTCAGTTTTAAGTTTGGCCGGAAATAAAGTTAAAAAAAGTATTAAGCTTATTTGAGGCTTGTTCCGTTACTGCATTCGTTAGGATGGCAGTATTTTGTTTGTATCCATTTTGTTTATATAATAATGTCGGTTTCAATGATTGTTTATTGGTTAAATAAAAAGATTCTTTGATAGTGTTTTTCGTAATTAATTTTTGCTTTCTTCCATAAATTGATTTAAAATTGAATAATTTGATATAAAGACTAAAATTTCATTAACTTGTTTTTTTTAAAACAAACCTTGCAATTTCTAAATTAAAATTTAGTATCATTTAAAAAAGTTTAATCAAAAAAGGTTATGATACCGTATGGCTGCAATTAGTTGTTTTTTTTATAGGATTAATTAATAGCTCTAAATTGTTTTATTTCTTCCAGAGGTTCAATTGTAATAAAATCTTTCCATATCTGAGGATCATAGCGTTTAAGACTTATGTATTTAAACTCTTCCTCCTTAATTTTTTCAAAGGCAATTGGAGTGATTTCGGACCTATGCAGATTCAAGAATTCCGTTTTATTAATTACATTCCCTTCAATTTTAATGTCAAAGGCAGCAACATCTTTTTCACTATGGGTTAGTTCAATTAACTTTAGCGGGCGGTTAATATATAAATATTGTCCTGTTTCCATAGAAAAATAGTGTAAATGATAGCTGATGTCGTTTGTTTTTTTCTCGTAGATAATGGTCCCATTACTTATGTTTTCAGATGTTTTAATCCCCAAAATAAATTTCATATTGAATCCACTTACTGTCTCTCCTTCTGCTAAATTATAATCGCATCTTAGGACTGCATAATCTGTCATCGAAACATATAGTTTTCCAACGTATTTTGCCTTACTTTTCCTAGGACTGAACTTTAATACATAAACGAATTCATCTTCATTGTAATGCATTTTACCTTCATAAACATAATCATACAACTCAGGATTGTTTACAAAATTAAGTTTGTCACTTTCAATAAAACTATTCTCGTCGATAATTGACGTAAGGCTTGATTTTGTAATGGACAATTTCGTTTTTTTAATCTTATTTTTCTTCTCATTGAAGCTTTTTCTCAATGAAATGGTATCTCGAGAACCAATAAGGCCACTTTTAAATCTGTAATATTTGGTTGTATCCAGATGTTTGAGAAAAATATTTTCAGCCATCTGTTTTATATCCAGCGATTGATCTCCATTTTTTAGCATTGTCGCTTTTAATACTTCAAGTTTTGGTATGGAAATAGACTTATTGTTCTGCTTTACAGTAGTAGTGTAGTAATTGCCTAGTAAATCTTTAAATTCAAGCGGTGGATGGGCCCGTAGGCTGGAGACAAATGCTTTCAAATCAGCGTTAGTTGCCTGAAGCTCTTTTTTTGAATATCCTGTTGATTTGGTGATTGCTGCATCATATTTTGAAGGCTTCAGAGAATGGGTTTGTCGGTAAAAAATTAAATCCTTTGTCGGCACCGCATTACTTTTGTAATTGATTTGCAGATTTTTTTTAACTTCTGCTATTATTTTGTAGGGGTCAGGAGTTATATTAGAAATATACACAGGATCTAGTTCAAATGCAATTGGTTCCAAAAAAACAGTGTACTGCTGGTCTTTCAATTCACCAATGGTAATTTTGCGCTCTAAGTATCCAAGATGTGAAACGGTAAGAAGAGCATCATCGCTTTTAAAGTTTTCAGATATTGAGAAGTACCCTTCAGCGTTAGAAATAGAGGTCAATTTCTCGTTAGTCTTTATACTGGCATAGGAAATACTTTCACGACTTTTGGAATCAATAATGTGTACAACGGTATTCTGGGCAATTGCTACTTGGCAGCTCAGCAAAATAAAGGACAAATAAAATAAGGCTCGTGTCATAGCTATCTTTATTTTCAGATTGGTACTGATAATAGTAATAGCAATTACTTTGCTATGTACTTACAACATCAATTACAATTGCAATGTAAATTATTGAACTGTGTTGATTTTCACATCCACCTCGCTTAATCTGAAATAACCAAACAGGATAGTTGTCAAAATTTGTTTCATTTTTAATATTTCCTTTCACCGCTGCAGGTGGGGATCCGAAGAATCCTGGTCTAAAGTGCCCGCAACGTTAAATAGTATGTTTGTGTAATTAAAATAAGCCTTTGATATTCCATAGTGGCTAATTTCCACTGGGTTTTCGGGTTTGGTACCTTCTTAGAGCACCAGGCTAATAAATATATTTCCCTGAAAAAAGAGATCGTCTCTACGGAGTATTCCGCTTTTGGGTTCTGGGTTAATTTTCTGATTCAGGGAGAAAATTATAAATACCCTTTTCCATAATTGTTTCTAGTACATTAATTGATAATGTTTTATGCAAAAGTCCAAGAATAAAGTTATCTCTGCAATATAAATATGCCAATTAAGCAAGAATGTCTGCAAACTCCTGTTTTAATTCTGTAAGACAAAAAAAATGTATTAATTTAATAAACTGTTTTTTATAATTTAATCAGTGATTCCTTGATAGGATTACGGCGAAATTAAAAAACATAAATCGTCCAATCATTAACATATGTTAAATAGTTATAAATATAAATTCGCTATGATAGTAAAATTTGAAGCTAAAAATATTTTTTTTACAGATTAAAATTTAAATGTTGATTTAAAAGATACATAAGAAACGTCTTTTCCTTTACCTGTTGCTTTTGGATAGCTTCCCGCTTTAAAGTAAGAGGCGTCAAAAGAGAAGGATAGATTTTTTGTTTGTTGATAGTTCGTTTCAAGAACATAGTATTCACCCAATGTTTTTTTGCTTGAACTAAAAAGCATAGTAGGCTTTGGTCTGTTTTCGATCATTCCAGGCGAATATGTCCCATCTTGATTACTATTTCGTGCCATAAAAAAAAGTTGTGCCAGTACGTTTAGTTTTTGAACTGGATTTATTTTAATGTATGGATATACACTGATGATGTTTGAAGCTCCAATAGGAACTGCAAGACCATAGGCAGGTCTGGCATATGTTAAATTGTAGGTGTTTAATTTGTTGTCAGTGCTATTTTTATCACCTGAAGCTGCATTAGCTGCAAAGCCAATTATTCCTTTTTTGCTCGGTAGTAGCATTAAATTCACATCTGCTAAAGCGGTATAGGCACTAATGGTTAAATTATTAAATGTACCGGATTGGTATCCTCCCTCAGCTTCAAAATTAATTTTTTTATAGTTTGAAAACAAACGTATGCCGTAGGTCTGTCTGTTTTCAAATCCGGTGTGATAGTTGTATTTTCTCAATTTGGATTGAAAATTAACGGCAAAATAATCCAATCCTATTGTGCGATTGGAAAAATAGTGCGTTCCATAGATACCAATTAATCCTTCTTTAAAGCTTTCGTCATCAAAAGCATATTGTTTGGATACTACTTTCGAAACGGCAAAGAAATCTATTTTTCCATTTTTCAGAACTTTTTTTATTACTAGCCCATCAAAAGTTAGCCTGGTGTTTGGTCCTTCTCTTACAGTAATTAACCTATTATTGCCATACAATAGTTCTTGTCTTCCTACTCTAAAATCCCAACTTTTTAATTTTATTTCAGCAAAAGCTTGATGAAGACTTAATTGGTTTTCATCAAATTCGGGAACCACTGGATTATCATTCAAGAAACGGAGTGTATTGTTGAGCTGGATAAAAAATCGAAAATGATTGCCTAATTCTATATTAGAGTGCACCATTAGCCGGTGCCAAAGTTGATTGGTTGAAATGTCCTGATAGGTAGGCGGTACGTCACCAAAGTTTATATTGTCATAAACCTGAAATTGTTCCCTCAATTCGCCACCGAAAGAAATGTAATTGTTAGCTCCTAAAGGAATATATTTTAACTGGTTAAGCCCTTTTTTAAGACTGTCTTTTTTTACTAGAGAAAAGTCATCATCATAACGCAAAATACTGATTTTATTTTGTGCTATAGTAGTTGTAACTGCCATGACAAAGACAAGGGTTATCTTGTAAATTAAATGATTACTATTTTTCATAAGTAGTGTAATAACTTGGTTTTTTACCAACCGATAGTTGATTAAATTTTAGATTTTGTGAGACGATTTGGAAATGGATTGATTTGTGTTTAAAACTGCTATTCGTTTTTTGATTGATTACCTTTAATAATACGTTAGGATTAGTGGTTTCAAAGGGAATTGTTATTGCTAAAGGTTTTGCATGTTTTTCTATCACATTGTTTTGATTTGTATCCGAAAGTCATTACCATTGCAAATAATGACAAACGGATACTATCGCCTTCGCGAATAAATATTTAAGGTTTAATTACGTGCCCCGTGCTTGCCCCAAATACACTTTTACGGAAGCAGTATTCCAGTTCTTTCATCGTTGTTGGAATTTCTCCGGGGAAATATGGAAAATATTGCGGAGAGTTTTCAATAACGGTTGGACTTACTGCGTTAATGCGAATGCCATTTTGCAGTTCAATTGCCGCTCCGCGTACAAATCCTTCAACAGCTCCATTGGCAGCCGATGCATTAGCGAAGTTTATCTGCGGTTCATGCGTTAAAGCACCTGTGATTAATGTAAATGAACCTTTAGGATTGATATAGTGTTGTCCAATAAGTACCAAATTAATTTGTCCCATCATTTTTCCTTCAACACCTTTTCTGAATTCTTTATCAGTCAATTTGCTCCAGGGGCCTACATAGGTTGGGCCCGCTGTTGAAATAAGAGCATCAAATGGGCCTACTTGTTTGAATAAATTTTCTATGGATTCAGTCGAAGTAATATCAACTTGAGCATCTCCACTTTCAGAGCCGACTCTGATGATTTCATGCTCTTTTTCAAATGCGCTGGATAAGTGCTTTCCCATGGTGCCTGTTGCGCCTACGATAATAATTTTCATTTGTTTTACTATTTAATATTATTTATTTAGCAAAGGTACTTCTGCCTGTAAGCTGGTGGATAGGACAAAAATGAAGTTGAATAGGACTTATTTAAATTTGTGCTGGAACACTTCAAGAGTTTTATCAGGGATGTATGAGAGCAAAATATTTTGGGCAGTCTCATACGGCTATTGGAAAAGCAAAAAAAGCCCTGAAACTAATTAAGTTTGGGCTTTTAAGAGCTTTTTTGTGTCTTGTCTGCTAGAGATCAGCAGTACTTGTTTTTTTTCTTCCAACAAATCGAATTACAGATCCCTTTCCAATATGATACTTGCCCTCCTTCAAAATGATTTCTTTCTCTTCCAGCAATACGATATCATAATTTTTAAAGTCCGCTTTTATTTCACTGGTGGAAAACAACATATCAATATCTCTGGGACCTCCCACCTTTGAATCAAATTCATTAAAGTGCAAGTGTTTTTTACTGAAAGCTTCAAAAATAATAATGCCGCCTGGCTTGATATATTCACTTAATTTTTTGTGGAGAGTTGATTTTTTTTCGGCTGCAAAATGAGCATAGATCAATCCAATGCCATCAAATGACTCTTTTTCAAATTGGAGTTGCTCCAGGTCTCCAACAATATAATCGATGGAGACAAGTTGCTCTTTTGCCAGTTCCAATGCCTTTAATTTCCCTTCTGTACTTAGATCGAATGAAGTTACTTCCCATCCCAATTGTGCGGCAAACACTCCATTCCGTCCCTCACCATCAGCCGGCATCAATATAGAACCAGGATCCAATTTTTGAAGCCATTTTTTGAAAAAGATATTAGGTTTTTTACCGTAAACAAATTCAGGTTCTTTATAGCGCTCCTCCCACATGTTTTGATATGCTTTATCCCAAGATTTATTCATAATTGTAAGTATTAAAATTGTTCTAAAATCATTTTCTTGCTTGCAGTCATACCTGCCGCTGTTCCCATTGCGACCGAATTGGCTACTGAACGCAGACGTGTCGTATTATCGCCACAGGCAAAAACGCCGGCAACTGTAGTTTCTTGAAAAGGGTTAACCTTGATGTAACCATCATCAGTTCGTTCGCATCCGAGAGATTCCGGGATGGAGCAATGTTGTTCAAAGGAGTTGCGGGAATATATGGCTCTGACAGCAGATTTTGTACCGTCTTTGAAAATGATATTTTGAAGGTATCCATTGTTATGTTGTAAACTTTCAATTTCTTTTTCAATTATTTTGATATGATGTTTTTTCAGTTTCTCCGTTTGTTCAACCGTCAAAGTTGACTTTCCGTTGGTAAACAACGTTAAATCATTGGTCCAATTAGAAATTAACTGGGACAATTCATTAGCATGTTCTCCGTTGCCTAGAATACCGGTTTTTTCATTCCTCACTTCATATCCGTGACAGTATGGACAGTGCAATACAGAAATACCCCAACAGGCGGAAAATCCATCTATATTGGGCATAGCATCTTTGATACCCGTTGCAAAAATTAACTTGGCTGCACGAAATGTTTCTCCTGATGCTACATCAATTTCAAAGCCATTATCCCTTTTTCTTCCATTAGTCGCTAAGCCGGTGAAAAAGGTCACGGTATCATATTTTTCTACTTGCTGTTTAGCAAGAACTGCTATTTCTGTTGGCGTTTTTCCATCTTGTGTGAGGAAGTTATGCGAATGAGGAGTTTGTATATTACAGGGTTTTCCGCTATCGATAACTAAAGCCTGCTTCAGCGCCCTGCCTAAAGCCATAGCAGCAGAAAGTCCGGAATAACTGCCCCCAACCACTATTACGTCGAATTGTTTATTGTCTTTCATCTTATTCTGTTTTGAAATTTTTATTAAAGGAAGCGGTAAAGTGAATGCCGTTATTGTAAGTCCGCTTCGTTTAATGAATTCACGTCTAGAAGAGGAGGGTAGCGTTTCCTTGTGAGATTTCACAATCGATTATTTTTTGTCAATTTCAGTTGAAAGGCGACGAATAATAAAATCCACAAAAGGAACACCAATAAAAACGATCCAAGGAACTAATGTAAGTGTAAGAAATAACGTTTTTATATACAAAGGCAATTCTAAGGATGATTTTCCTAATAGATATAAAAATAGTGTGATCGATGGGTAAATTACAACCCATATCTTTAAGGCTGCTATTAATTTCATTTTTGTTTTCATACAGATTACTTTTTTGAATAGTTATATTTATTCAGCAAAGATATCTCCGTATATAAGCAAAGGGATAGGACAAAATTAAAGTTGAATAGGACTTATTTAAAATTGTGTCGGAACGCCTCAGGGGAGTAGCCGGCGTGCTTTTTAAAAAATCTTATGAAATAGGAAATATCTTCGTAACCCAGATGATCTGCTATTTGGTTTACCTGATCGGATGTTGCAAGAAGGTATCTTTTGGATTCTAAGATAATATATTCATTAATAAGTTCAGATGGGGTTTTATTCAGTGATGTCTTAGTAATTGCATTAAGTTGATAAGTGGAAATATTCAACATAGCAGCATATTGGGATACCTGCTTATTTTCAGTAATATTAATCTCTAAAAGTTCTAAAAATTTCTCCAATTGTTCCTGCGCGAATCGGTTGCTGTCATTGGAAGCAATTTTCTTATTTTGACGATGTCTGACCAATTCGATAAAGAAAATGCTCAGATTTGATTTTATGACTTCTTGGTATCCCTCTTCTTTGGCGTTGTATTCTTTAAAGATATAAGTCAAAATTGCATCTAACTTTTTAAATCCATCGAGATCGAGGTTGCAAAAATTGATGTGGCTTACCTTGCGTAAAAGCTCTTGTGATAATAGGTTTTGAGAATAAAAAAAATTAGTCTTAAATTGAAGTAAATATCCTGTACTTCCAGCTTTCAAATTCAGCTGATGTACTTGTCCCGGGCGCATTAAAAATATAGAATGGTCACAAATTTCATAGTGCGTAAAGTCTATCTCGTGATACCCGCTGCCTTTTTTCAAAATTAGTATATAGTAGAAATCATGTCTATGAAGCTCCTGAACCATATCTTTTTCAGCCAGCAACTCTTCAATATCCCTTATGCTAAAGCTTCCAGACAAGTTTGGTTCTTTTTGGATTTCACTAATATGCCGTATTGGAATGTTTGCCATTTTTACTTAATAATTGAATAGGGTGGAGAACCATTGAATTTTACAAAGGAACTAAACCTTTTTTAATTGCCAAGAGCTTCTTTTAAGTGAACCGTACTTTTTAATTTAAAAGTAGCACTTATTTTTCACTTTTTATATCCTTCCTCATTTTTTTTAAAAACCCTTTGCGTAGCTTACATCAAATCAGGGACTAAAAAAAGAGAAAAAGAGGTTTGATGACAGGTATGATAAACAATAAGTATTCTGTTACGGGATACAGACTACTACCTTGGACGGCAGTTTTGTAACTGTCACGAAAAAAGAAAATCGAATGAAATTTGCTATCCTATAAATTTTGACCATTAATAGTACCGACAAACGTTCCACTTTTAAGAAATAACAAAACTCAGAATGAAACAGACTATGGTTCTCAAACGGAGTTTTGTTACCGGAATCTACTGTTGTTATTTAATAATCAAAACGTTTAAAGGCTTCAATAGCTTCGTATTCTGCCAAACCTAAATCATCATAAATCTTTGCCGTATTCTTATTGCGATCTTCGGCTCTGACCCAAAATTCTCTGGAGTCGTTTCCCTGAAACATCACCCTGTCTTTTTGAGATTGGTGGTATAAAATGGCATGTCTTTTTAATAAAACTTCATCCGGGCTTAAAGGGACAGCCATATCTATTTCGTGAATATCCCATTCATGCCAAGCACCTCTGTACAACCACAACCAACAATCATTCATATACGGCTTTGATTTGAGTTGTTTCATGGCGGCAAATATGGCATTCAAACAAACTTCATGAGTGCCGTGCGGATCTGCCAAATCGCCGGCAGCAAAAACCTGATGCGGTTTTATTTTTGCAATTATGTCCGCAACTATGGCTATATCTTCAGCACCCAATGGGTTTTTCTTTACTCGGCCCGTTTCATAAAAAGGAAGGTCTAAAAAGTGCGTGTTTTCATCTTTTAAACCAATATATCTAGTCGCAGCATAGGATTCACGGCGTCTGATCAGGCCTTTTAATTTTCGGACTGCAACAGAATCAATTTCATTTTCTGTTTTGTTGTTTAGGAAAGCTATTACTGCAGGAAAATCTACATTACAGTCTGTTGCTCCGATAAAATCATTGCATACTTCGGCAAATTTCAATGCTTCATCGTCTGTAACTGCAATATTTCCTGAAGTTTGATACACTACATGAACATCATGGCCTTGTTTTATTAATTTCGAAAATGTTCCTCCCATAGAAATCACGTCATCATCCGGATGCGGACTAAAAAGGATTATTCTTTTCTTTGCAGGATTGGCTCTTTCGGGTCTATTGGAATCATCTGTATTGGGTTTTCCTCCTGGCCATCCCGTTATCGTATGCTGCAGTACATTGAACATATTAATATTCAAATCATAAGCAGAACCTTCTTGCGCCAAAAGATCGGACATCCCGTTGTTGTTGTAATCCCTGTCGGTCAGTTTTAATATCGATTGTTTTGTTTTTTGGCACAACCAAACAATAGCTTTGTTTTTTAATTGCGGTGTCCAAATGCATTCGCCAACGAGCCATGGTGTTTCAAATCGGGTCAATTCGGAAGCAGCAGATTGGTCTAAAACGAAAGTGGTATTGGAATGGTTTTGTAAA